>JAVHLK010000112.1 GCA_031082285.1 Desulfomonilaceae bacterium | reverse complement strand
CGGTGCGGGGAAGAGAATGGTCGCGGCAGGTCCGTTTCCTGCGGTGGGTGATCCGCAGGGTGACGAGATCTTGATGTGTACAGGTGCGCCTCTGTGCCGCTTTCTGCTCCGAGCGCGCCCGGCATCCCGCGCAGAACGCGGAACGGGCCGCTGTCGAGCGTTCATGAATCCGCAACCTTAACTATGAAATCAAGCAGTTAGTCGCCTTCCTGAATCACCGGCCGGCACTGTTTGCAGTCCCTCACCACCCGGGCCTTCTTGAGTTCACAGTTCTCCCTGTTTGTCTGGACGCAGCTTCCGTTGGGGAAGCAACAGTTCACAAGCTTCTTCACGGCACCCGATCCTCCGGTTCTACCAGCCAAGACGATGGAGCTTGACGCGACGAGTGCCAAAATTGCAGCGAGCAGGATGAGTCTCTTCATGATTTTCCTCCATCGGATCAACATTGCCCGCCGAATGCGGGACCGTCAACAGCAGACACGATTGTCCCCCCTTGAATCCGCCGATACAATTGCGTTTCCGTGCTCCAGCCGGTCTTGGGCAGGCGAGGCACATTGACTATTTCACACGCGGATCACGAGCGTCTGCCTGCTTGTACGAGCTTACCGCTGCGACCGCGGGGGAGTCAAGGGAAAAGCCGTTCGGTCCGTGTCCATGGACGTGACGGGGAGGGCGTCTTGGACGAGGATGTCATGACGAATTGCGCGAGGAACGCGGGCCAATGCAATCCTAGAGCGAGGACGAGGAGATTACCGGCCTGCGGGATTGTTGCCGTACGAAAAAAAAGCCCGTCCTGTCGAACGGGCGTTCCGGATCAACAACGTGAGTTGCGCCTAGAAGAAAGAGCTAATAAACGCGAAGGGCAGACCGATGATATCACTCACCGCGGAGAGCACGTCTTCACTTCCGTAATCCTCGCCGTAATAGGCCTCATGAGAAGGAGCCGCCGCAGGAGCCAGTTTGATCGTGACCCCGTCCCGTACGAATCGATCCGCACTCGGAGGCACGCCAACCGATCTCCGAGGTTCGGAAGTCATGTACGGCGGCGTCATCTGCCGGTAAGCCTGAGTCGCGGCATGTGCCCGATGCTCGGGGTAATTGCGGTCGTTCACTCCATGACTGGCTGCGGGGAAAGCCCACGGATTGTTTCTCGTCAGGGGCCTGACCTTTTGAATGGGCTTTTGGCTCGCCTGGCGCGTAAGGTGGTCGGAAGGAGTCCTCCTTTTCACCGTGGGAGAGGTTGCCCTCGGCTGTTCGGCCGTTCGTTCCGTACGCACCGCGTCACGATCTTCCGCCCTACTCGGTACAGGAGGCTTCTTGAATGTCCTCTCGGTCTCTTCCACTTTGACCGGCGGAGGGGAGATGACGAGATCCTTTTCCAATTCCTCTTCCATATCGGTGGCTTGCTCAAGCGACTCGGCCAGTTGGCCGATGCCGGGGGCCGACTCGGGATTGACCCGCGGAGGGGGAGCCATGGTCCCCGCTGCACGTTCCCTGAATGCAACAGCGGGCCTGGGCTTCACGTTGGGACCGTTTTGAGCGGCCACCTTTTCAGGAAAGAGGCTGTCCGCTTCAAAATCAAGGTCCGGGGTCGTCTTGAGACTGGATTTGAATTCCGCTTTGACCAACGTACCAGGTTTTATGTGAAGAGGCGTGGGAGCGCGAACGAGGCCTGCGTCGGCCAACACCTCGAAGTCGCCGGCGATACCCCACGACGCCGTCAACAGAACGATGGCCACGGCAATGGTAAACGTTTTTCCCATAGGAATGTCTCCTTTCAGCACCTGCTCCTCGATAGAGCACGATATCGGGTGGTTGAAATTTTGGCGGGTGGGTTTCACATCCCCTCCTTCCCGATGATTCGAGGGCATATCATGACAGAAATAGCTTGTCAATCAGAATGTTAGACAAATTACTTAAAGTAATTTCGAGATATATGTCGTGCGAATTCTCTGAGGGATTAAATGATTGACAAAGCGATACGAAGGACGTAACATCCAAAGGTTATAGTGATTTCTCGATCCATCACCCAAGGAGATCTCAATGGTATTGGAAAACAACGGCGATCTGGAACGGACTGAGAACGAAGTGACGCAACCCCGGACAGACAATGCCTCAGCCGGGAATGAAGGGGACTCGGAGACCCAAAAGGGTGAGTCGACCGCCGGGGAGTTTGCTTCGGCACGGGACCTGCCGCGTCCTGATACCAATTTGCCCTCTCGACCGGCCGGAGAAGTCGGCGAATTGACGGTAACGCGTCTGGGCGACATTGAGCTGGGCGCGTCTCTCGAGGAAATAGAGAAGATAAACGCTCAGGATGGAGGACCGAGGACTCCGATGATGTCCGTGGTACATGCCGTCATAGCAAACGCCGGGGGGACGATTTCCATCCGTGAACTCGCCGAGAAGGTCCGAAGATACTGGAACAGGCCTTTCCCCACAAGCCCTTACACTCCCGAGGAATTCATCTATGTGACGGCGAAGAATTCCGACGACATACGCGTGAACGAATAGATGCCCGCCGACAAGACGACGGTGCCCCTTCTTACGATGCTGCACGGTCCCTCCTCAGTTTGACTCGGGCCGGCCGCCGTACAGGTTCTCCGTCCCGGCAACCGGAGTAGGAATGCCACGCCCTCCCAAAGCCTCGGGCTCGCAATGACACACGTGAAGGTGTCCGCAGTATTCAAGGGCCGACACTATAACAGGGAACGTGAGTCCTCCGCGGGACTCGGATCTCTCCGAGATTCAATTCTCCGATTTCACCCCTGCGACGCGCGGGGGCACACTCCCCCCGCGGGCCGGGCAGCGACACGGGAAACGCGCACCGGATGCTTTTTTAGAATTCGAGGGTTTAGACTTAGTATATTGATATTATTGATCTAAAAAATATAGGTTGCAATTTCGAAGGCCTAAGGGCAATGATGGTTCGCATCGGATCTTTCCCCTTGACACACTATATGTAGTGGCGATAAACATGCCCCCCACAAGATGGTCCACTCGTTGAACGGATCGTCTGTGCAAATCGTTACCGAATTCCCGGTACTTTCGTTCAGAGCATAAACCAGTACCGAGTTCAGCGGATGAAGCTGAACGGCACAAAGGGTATTTCCGGCATACAACTGACGAGTGTGGGCAACGCGATCTTCATGTGCGCTCATTGATATAACGACGGCTAGGGAAGGGTTTCAAAGGCTAAAGCTTTGTATGATGCTGTTGCATTCACAACTTGGTTAAATTATGTGTTTCCGGGATTCAAGTTCATGGCCTCGGCGGCCTCAGGCAGTGCCGATGGGGCACCGGGGCGATGACGCACTTCAGCGACCCGGTAACTCCGCGGAACGCGCAGGCGACACGGGTCGCACGGAGAGCTGCAGTGTGTGAGACGGATACGGGCGAGAACTTGATCCGGGACGTCGAAGACAACGAACCTGTATTGAGCAAAAGCTGCAAGGGGGATTGCTATGGCTAGCGTAACTGAAATCACCGACTTCAGGAGGGAGACGATTCCGCACTTCGAGACGACCGACATGGCTCTTTTTGTTCGAACCTCGAGCGAGGCCATGGACGGTTGGGATCGCAGCAGGATCGTTGACGCGCTTCTGCGTGAAACGTTCATCGATGAGGGCACCGCGGAAGACATCAGCCTGGAAGTTGAGAACAACATCAAGCGGAGCGGGATCAAGGTAATCACCGCACCGCTCATCAGGGAAATGGTCAATGCCAAGCTTTTGGAGCGGGGACTCGAGCAGGACAGACGTCTGCATACCCGGCTCGGCGTGCCTCTGTACGATGTGGAACAGCTCATCACGCGGCCCAACAGGGAGAATGCGAACGTCCCTCACGGCCCTGAGGCCACGAACCTGACCCTGGCCGAAAACATCAAGAAAGAGTATGCCCTGCTCAACGTATTCGATCAGAGCGTCGGTGACGCTCATATGAGAGGCGATATTCACCTGCACGACCTGGGGTTCATCGACAGGCCGTACTGTTCGGGTCAGTCTCTCGAGTACATCAAGAAGTTCGGGCTGAACCTCCCCAATTCACTGGCTATGGCCAAACCGGCAAAGCATCCCGAAGTTCTCCTGGCTCATATGGTGAAGTTTGCCGCGGCATTGCAGAGCCATTTTGCAGGCGCCATCGGCTGGGACGCGGCGAACCTCTTCTTCGCGCCGTATCTACGCGGACTTCCGAAGCGGGAAGTGCGCCAGCTTGCCCAGATGCTGATATTCGAGTTCTCTCAACAGGCGGTGGCACGAGGCGGCCAGGCGATCTTCACCGACATCAACCTCTACTGGGAGATTCCCAAGCATTTCGAAAACGTTCCCGCCATAGGTCCCGGCGGTGAATTCACCGGCAAGACTTACTCCGACTATCTGCCGGAGGCGCAGGACTTTGTGTGGACTCTGTTTGACATCTACCGAGAGGGGGACGGAGCGGGGCGTCCGTTCTTCTTCCCCAAACCGCTGATTCACATAACGGAGAAGTTCTTTCAGACTCCCGGTCACGAGGAGTTCCTCCATCATATCTGCGATATTGCATCGGAGAAGGGCAACACGTACTACGTGTTCGATAGGGGAGATACTGCCAAGATTTCAGAGTGTTGTAGACTTTCATTCAAGCTCGAGAAGAGCGACCTGGAGGATGCGGTGAATCCGTGGAAGATGCGTTATTCCGCCATGCAGAACGTGACGATCAATCTTCCCAGAATCGCGTACGAGGCCCGGGGTGACGACACGGATCTCTTTTCGATCCTCACGGAACGCATCTCCCTGGCAGCCACGGCTCATCTCCAGAAGAAGGCGTTTATCGAGCGCCTGTTGTCGCTGGGAGAGAAGGGTCCTCTTGCCATGCTGACCATGGACAGGGACGGCGAGCCTTACTTGAGAATGCACCGAGTGACGTATCTCATCGGTATGGTCGGGCTTAACGAACTGGTTCAGTATCATACCGGCGAAGAGCTTCATGAGAGTGAAGATGCCCTGAAATTCGGGCTCAGAGTGATTGCTCACATGAACCTGGTGGCCGCTCGGCTCGGCAAGAAGCACAACATGCGCTTCGTGCTGGAGCAGACCCCTGCAGAGAGCACCGCGTACCGTTTCGCGAAGCTTGATATGAAATACTTTCCGGAAGCACAAAGGGTCGTGCGGGGCGATCTGAGCAGGGATGAGATTTACTACACCAATTCCACGCTGTTCAATGTGGGGTCATGCATGGATCCCATAGAGCGGGTCAAACGTGAGGGGCTGTTTCATCCTCTGATCGAAGCGGGGTCTCTGACGCACGTATGGCTTGGAGAAAGCAAACCCAGCCCTGAGTCTCTGGCCAACTTCGTGAAGAAGACGTTCCGCATGACGCAGAACGATCAGATCGCGTTTTCTCCGGAACTCACCACATGCGTCAACTGCGGGCGCACGAGCCGGGGGTTGCATGACGCGTGTCTGTACTGTCATTCGGACATGGTGGAGCAGATCACTCGCATCACGGGTTATTTCACCAAGCTTTCCAGCTGGAACAAAGGGAAGAGGGGAGAGCTGCGAGATCGGTACAGAAACGACGGTTTTCTGCAGCCGCCGAATCCCGAAGCATAGCCGCGGAGGTTCCGACGCACAATTGATGCCCCTCATGCGTCGTCGCAGAGGGGCTGCGATACGGGTTCTTGTTCATCTTTAGTGAGATTCGTGAGAGGAGGCTTACCATGACATATCTCTTTACAAAGCCGGGCTGTGGAAAGTGTGACTGGGTAAAGGAAAAGATCGATCTGAACAGCTTGGAAAACGTTCAGGTGATGCAACTGGATGGTGAGAATCCCGAATCGCTGGCCATGCTTGCCTACTTCGAGTGTGTCACGCTCTCGGAAAAGCAGCTTCCCATACTGGTTTCCGAGGACAGTGAGGTGATCACGGGAGCGGCCCACATTCGTCGATTTCTTCTCGAGAAGTGTTGCTGAGGATTCGACCCTCGAGTCCCGCCGACGGCATGGGTGCCTGACACGGTTCATGGAAAATCATGACCGCGTGATCTCCCGTGAAGCACTCTTCGCGGGGTGCCTCACGGGAGACCAATGACAACGAAAGACCCGGCGGACACGGCGGTTCGCCCCGGCAACGGTCGGGTGACGCATTGAGAAACAACTTCAATATAAAAGGCTTTATTTCTACGTCGCTGGTTGACTGGCCCGGCAAGGTATCCTCGGTGATCTTCCTGGGAGGCTGTGGATTTCGCTGTCCTGCGTGCCACAATCACAGGCTCGTATTGCATCCGGAGACGGTGGACGACTACCCCGTTGCCGATGTGATGAAACAGCTCAAGCGCCGTGACAAGTGGATTGACGGCGTGACGGTTACCGGGGGCGAACCCACCATGAGGAAGGATTTGCCGGATCTGCTCCGATTGTTCCGCGACCGGGGCTTGAAAGTAAAGCTGGACACCAATGGGTCCAATCCGGGAGTCGTGGCGAGACTCATCGACCACGGCCTTGTGGACGCAATCTTCATGGACGTGAAGGCGCCGCTGGACGCGCGTCGGTACGCCGAGGTCGCCGGGGTCGCGGTGGATCCCCGGATCATTCGTCGGAGCATCGGCATCCTGAAGAGTTCCGGCCTGGAAGTGGTGTTTCGTACCACGGTCGTGCCGGGTCTTGTGGAAGAGCCCGAACTCCGAAGCATTCGCGAATCCCTCGGCCGAGTGCCTCGGTTCATTGTCCAACCCTTTCGCAATGTGGACACCCTCAATCCCGCCTTTTCCCGCAAACGGGAATTCGACCTGGAACGTTTTGAACTCATGCGGAGCAGCTACGAGGTTCCATCACGGACAGAGTCGGCGTCTCATCGCTTTCGACGCGCCGGATGATCCGGCGTCTCCGCGGATCGTTTCCCCGTACCGCTAGGCGGCCCGGCGGTCGGCCGCGTAAGAGGAATATCTCGGGTTCCTCGATCTCCTGAGTGTGGTAAAGTGGAGGGGGCGTGGGGGAACATCTTCGTTGTAGGTTCTCGCAAATCTTGCCGCATGAAGGAGCGAGTCATGCCGATCGTTGGAAAATGCGCACAAATGGCTTGTTTTCTGGTGGTTATTGTTCTTGCGTCCATAACCGATGTTCAGTCTCAGGACATTTTCCGGGAAATGAATCAGGTTAAGAGCGACCTCTCCACTCTGAAAAACGAAGTGAACGACCTGAAGACGCTGGTTTATGAGTTGCGACGTTTCGTACTGGAACAGGCCTTGGCTACCGATGGACGGTTAAGGAGAACGGTCGAAGCCGACGATCGGGTGTCGGAAGTAAGGAAACCCTCACCGGAGGATGAGCGGCAGATAACGGAGATCGCATGCCGCGCCGTGGGACAATTCTTTGAAGAAGCCGAATCGGCTTTGAGGTCGCGCGATTCTTCAGCGGCCAGGACGAAAATGAACGACGCGCTGGGGAAACTCACGTCGGCGTTGAGCGATTATTCGAGAACACACCGCGTAACCAAGCTCTTGAGTATTTACGACGGATTGGCGTGGAACACCTATACCGCGGTACAACTGCGGCAGAGTATTACCGGAAATCAGGATTTCCTGGACAAGCTCAGGCAGCACAAACAGAAGTACATTGAAACGTGCCCCAAGGAGTGAGGGAAGGCCGGTACTCCTATTTGTATGCGCTAAAATCGACCCCGCGCTGAAGCGCTCGTTCATCGAGCCAGGCGTCCTCATCTTTGGGGGGGCGTATCAGCTCGTGAGGTTCCTTGTGAATCAGGCTGATGGCGTCTTCAGGACACGTGGTTGCGCAAAGGCCGCAACCGATGCATTTTGATTTGACAATACTAAAGGATTCTCCGTCGGTCTCGATCGCTTTTACCTGGCACCGCTCTTCCGCACAGATCCCGCACGCGGAACATTTGTCGGCGTCGATCCGGGCGTAATAGTGTGAGTTGACCATTTGGGGGAACCCCATGTTCACCGCGCGCAGAACACCACAGCAACATCCGCAACAGTTGCAGATATACCAGTGGCCGCTCTCGACGTTCGTGGTCATATGGACAAGGCCGGCTTCTTCCGATTCACGCAAGACTTCGTAAGCCGCTTCCTTGGTTACTATCTGGCCTCCCAATGGGCTGGTTTCCAGTCGGCCGGGTTCGGCGCTCATGGCCAGGCACACCTCAAGAGGCTTGGAGCACGGATTGTCCAGTAATCCCTGCTTCTTTCTACAGATACATTCATTCACCATAAACGACTTGGATTGTTCGATGAGGGTGGAAACCTGTTGATAGGTTAATGCCTCCTGTCTTACGGGAATCTCCTTCTCAATGGGAATGACCTGCATGATCTGAGGCCCGTATTTCAAGAAATCGGCTCCCCAGTACATGGAGTATTCCTCGCACATCTCTGCGAATTCACGATCCATGCGGTTGAGTTGGAATTCATAGATCCCCACCACCCACGGAACCATTCTGAATTTCCACACGTCATCCGACTTGTACGCCAGGATCTCTCCCCGCCGGCACATGGAAACAAGTTGTTCTTCCAGCCCTCTCAGCGCCCGACCCGTACGTTTGGAGATTTCGGCCGCGGTCTCGTCGGTCAGCTTGAGATCGCAGAAGAGATCGGCTTCGTCCGGAGTGAAGATCTTTTTCAGTATCTTGATTTCGATCCCGGATTCGGTTGCGGGAAATCCGTTCGGCAGGGCGTCGAGAACTTTGGCCAGCCTGTGGTACGCTTCATCGCTCATGAGCTTTCTCCTCACACGATCTCTGCTTCTCGATCCGGCGCCGCGAGACCCGGCCGCCGGAGGTAACCACATGAAAAAAGGCGGATTTCCTATTGAACATACCTGGGAACGGCACCTGTTGTCAACTGCTTATCACGTTATCGTCACAAAAAGAGCCGCTCTGTACAGGTAGTTCGTGCACGGCGGCAACGTGTGTCTGCCTGTCGAGATTAGTGTAAACTGCGCCCTCGCAACGACATGCGACGAGAATGCTATTGTGAGGATAGGAGCGACGAAGCAATCTCAATGCTTCATGAAAGGCCGGCTTTGCCGTGCCCTCCTGTAGGGGTCCCGCGGGACGCGGGATGGCCGCCCAGGGTAGGCACGGGGGCCTACCCCTACCGGCAATGACAAACGTGAAGGTGTCCGCACTATTCAAGGGCCGACACTATATTGCGAGGAGCGCAGTCCCGCGCAGAACGCGGGAAAGCAATCCCCGCGCGGCCGGAGCCCTTCGACCTGCCGCCCTGAGCCGACGTGAGCTGCGCAAGCTTTTCCGCGGCCAATCCTTTGGAAAGCGCTTGTTTGGCCACGGACATGCCCTTCTCATAGGTGTCGGCATGTCCCGAGATGTGCAACGCGGCCGCGGCGATCAACGCCGCCGGGGTGGAACAATTCACCGTCTTGAGCTGCTATGACGCCGTCTTCGTGCCGGTCTCGATTATGCGAGAGCCATGGATGATGCACGTATGGGTCTGGAGTGGAGGCTAGAGCCGCTCTTGTGCTCTCTTACGTGCACTTCATAGGGAAAATGGCGGTACGCCCATCGTGAGCCGCGGCTCAGAATATTCCGGAAAGCGAACACACAGGAAATCGTGCTCACAACATTTCAACGTACGCACCGGAATTGGCCGTTGTGCCTTCCGGTTTAACCTCGGAGTCGATGACCGTGTCGATAATTTCCGTGTCCGTGAAGAATTTCCTCACCGCGATCTGTTCTGCAACCGCGGCGACGGCGCTCACAAGTATTTTCTTATACGGAACAACACTCAAGAAATGGCGATAATTCGTGTGCCTTCTCAGTATGGTCGTTATCTTTGCATAGTTCGTATTCAGATCGACCGAGTTGTGAAGACATCTCCCCCGTTTCTGAAAAACAGCCGTTATGTTGCCGTTATGAGGTGCAATTCTCTTTCTCAATGCCCTGAAGCCTGCGCATTCGCCGAGGGCGATCAGTGTTTCGGGGTTGAACGTATAGACGTGTGCTTTGTGATACCTGTTTTTAGGGTCCTGCCAAGTATCTTCCGCATTGGGCACCTCAACAACCAGCTTACCGTGCTGCTTGAGCATTGCCCGGATGTTCTTCAACTCCGCGGACGGGTCGGTCATATGTTCGAGGACATGGTGCAACGTCACGATATCATATGACTCCTCGTCTCTCAGGTCAGCGGCAAATCCCGTCTTGACGGGAACGTGGAGTACCTCCCGTGCGTATCGTGAAAGATTCTCATCCGGCCCGATGCCCTCCGCGTTGAATCCCAGCTTTCGCAGGCAGTACACAAACACCCCGTTGCCGGCTCCTATGTCCAAGAGGCTGTCTTCTCTTGCCAACAGATCTTCGATAAATCGGTATCGTCGTATCGCCTCCTTGGCATCCCTGTACACATGCTTCTTCTTGGGCCTGGCTATTCCCTTGTATTCCCGACGATATTCCGTTGAGTAAAATTCCTTGATCAGCTCTTCGTTCGGCCTCGGATCACTCCAGATCAAGCCGCATTTCTCACATATCACGGTCCTGAGATCGTTGCCTTTTCGATCTTTCACAGAGAGAACATCTACTGCCGTAGAATTGCACAGATTGCACGGGACGTCACATTCTACTTGGTTCCGTTCCGTTTCGTTGAGCATTCACGTCTCCCGGCACCCATCTTGGGTGCTTCAAATCCGGTGAGCAATGCGCGCGAAATCCCCGCCCCGCGGATTTCGACATGCGTGCAAGGCCGCATCGCAACCATGACGGCCGGAGTCTGCCGCGCCGGCCAGCGCCAAAAAATGCGGCCAAAGGAACTTCAGCTTGAATCAACCCCGTCTCCATTGCCGAACCGTTGTTATTCGCGATATGTGACGAGGCCTATTCCCCCACAGTCCTGCCCCGGCCGGGCGATCAACTCGGTACAGGCGTGCAACGGCTTCAGCTCGTGCCAAAAGCGCTCCACATCACACCGGTTTCGGTCCATCGAGTGTTCCACGATGTCGTGGAGGGCTATGAGACCCCCATCTCTCACAAGTTTGGAATACATAAGGAAATCAGATTTTACGCCCTCGTAGGAATGGTCACCGTCGATGAACAGAAAGTCTATCTTGCGGCCGTCCAGAATCCTCTTCACTTCCGCAAGGCATGCGTCATCCTGAGAGTTCGCTCTCACGAAATGAATGGTCTGACCGGCAGAAACAAAAGACCGGAAAAATCTGTTCAGCGTCTTTCGGTAAAGTCTCGGCAAGTCAATGCTTATGACCAGTGCATCCGGCGCCGCGGCTTTGGCCCAACAATAGAGGGTTCCGCCGTGGTCCGTGCCGATTTCGCATATGACCTTTGGCGCTTCCGTTCGAACTATCTGAACAAGCCGCTTCAATTCCCATTCAATCTGACACGGCTCGATCGTCCTTGCCGGAGGCAGGCCTCTGAACTTGTACGAGACTTCCACCGGGTCGCCGTATTTCCGTTCGGCCTGTCTCAGGGACCTCCTGTTGATTGCACGAACCACCGTGCCCAGACCGAGCCCCTCATAGTAAAGCTCCCCGACCGCTTCCTGTATCACTTTGTAAAGCCTGGGATATTTCAAGCGCATAGGATTCATGGAATTCGTGTTGCCTTTCTTCTGTCGGGTACACATGGCGTTCTTAATGGACGGTACTTCATTGCCGTCCCCCGGCATCTATCCTGAATCCCTTTAAGAGAGCGACACCGGAGTGCTGCACGCGTGTCGGCATTCACGGGTTTTCCGAAAGACAATGTCCGGCCATTGTTCCGCGGTGAATTTCAGTTTCCATCCGTTTTCCGCCAGGAAGGTCAGGTTCCCCTCGGGGTCCAGAGCCAGATTCCTCCGGTTGGCCGACTCAAATGCCGCCAATCGTTGCCGGTCCGTACAGTCCACCCAGCACGCGGCCGCGTAATTCATCGGTTCATATACCGCATCCACGCCGTATTCGGCTTTCAGTCGAGCCATGGTGACGTCAAACTGCAGCACGCCCACCGCGCCCAGGATCAGCTCATTTCCCATGAGCGGCCGGAACAACTGTACCGCGCCTTCCTCCACCAATTGGAACAAACCCTTATGAAGCTGCTTGGACTTGAGCGGAGACTTCAATTTGACTCGGCGAAAATGCTCGGGCGCAAAATTCGGGATACCAATGAAATTCAGCGGTTCCCTCTCCGAAAAGGTGTCCCCGATCTTGATGGTACCGTGGTTGTGGATACCGATGATGTCTCCGGGCCAGGCATCTTCCACGAAGGCACGATCCTGGGCCATGAAAATGATCGGATTCGCGATGAGGATATCCTTGCCGAGGCGGTGGTGACGCACTCGCATTCCCCGTCGGAACCGGCCCGAGCAGACTCTCAAGAACGCGATTCGATCGCGGTGCGCCGGGTCCATGTTGGCTTGGACTTTGAACACGAAGCCGGAAAACTCCTTCTCTTCAGGTAGTACCATGCGGGTGGCGGTCGGTCTGGGCAACGGAGGGGGCGCAATTTCCACAAAGGTGTCGAGCATCTCCTGCACACCAAAGTTGTTGATCGCACTGCCGAAAAAGACCGGCGTCTGACTTCCCTTGAGGAAGTCCTGCAGGTCGAAGGGACTTGTCGCGCCTTCAAGCAAGGCCACATCGTCCCTCAGTTCGTCGGCCTGGCGGCCAAGGATTCGATCGAGCAGCGGGTCGGACAGATCTCGAATGGTGATGGAATCGTCGGGCAGACGCTCCCCTCCGGGAGTGAAGAGTGTCAGATCCCTGTGATGGAGATTGTAAATACCCTTGAAGCGTTTTCCCATTCCGATGGGCCATGAGAGCGGCGCACATTCAATCTGCAGGGACTCCTCGATGTCGCTCAGGATTTCGAGCGGCGACATGCCCATACGGTCGAGCTTGTTGACAAAGGTCAGGATGGGAGTGTTCCGCATCCGGCACACCTCCATCAACTTGCGGGTCTGCGTCTCAACTCCCTTGACGCTGTCGATGACCATGACCGCGCTGTCCACCGCGGTCAACACCCGGTACGTGTCTTCCGAGAAATCCTGGTGACCGGGGGTGTCCAGGAGGTTGATCTCGTACCCGCAATAATTGAATTTCATGACCGAACTGGTCACCGAGATGCCGCGCTCCCGTTCGATGGACATCCAGTCGCTCGCGGTGTGACGAACGGCCTTACGTGCTTTGACCGCACCCGCCATCTGGATGGCACCGCCGAACAGCAGCAGTTTTTCCGTCAGGGTGGTCTTGCCGGCATCCGGATGACTGATGATGCCGAAAGTGCGGCGACGGTCGATTTCCCGACGCCGTGGTTTGTCGATTTGGTTCTTCATGCCATTCACCGTCCCGAGAAGTGGAGTAGTGCTCACCGTAGGGGTCCGGACGCGGATCAAAGGAGACGGTCAAGGAACCCTGATGTGGGAGGAAACGCTTTGTGAAAAAGGATTAAAGGATCCAGCCGTGGCTCTTGATGCTGATTCCCACTGCTCTTCAACTACATGGGATCGTCATTGTCACGGTGGCGTAAGGCAGGAAGGCGAATTCTTGCGCGCACACTTTCGCGTGGTGGTAAGAGTACGGAGGCCAAAGTCTTGATACTGCACAATGATACGATTGCACTTCATGATGCATCAAAAATAGCGGTCGTGGCCGACCGTGTCAAGGGAAACCGGGTCCGGCTTCGAGCGGTCAGGTTTGACATGGCGCGGTGCCGATCCCGGGTGGATCCACCCAGCCGGCTTTGAAGAAGAACGTTACTGAAGCATCGGGCCCCGAGCGAGGGGCGATCACTCACGGTCAGGAACCTGAATTGAGGTAGGAATTCGGGGGACACAACACTGATTTTCACACTGGACGCTTTCGAGGCCTGCCCGGTCGTCCCCTTTTCCCCGGCCCAATTCTTGACACGGGCTTAGGTAAGCGGTACTTTCAACCTGTGGAAGGGAGAAATCAATGAAAATCAATATCGTATATCGAGAGGAAGAAGGATGGTTCGTAGGACATATCCAGCAATATCCCGACTATGAGAGCCAAGGAAAGACTTTGGAAGAATTGAGAGACAATCTAATGGAAATCCATCATGATATCAGCAAGGGTTTGGTACCCGATGCAAGACCTTTTCAAATATTGGAAGTGGCAATTTGAAAAGGAACGAATTACTGAGAATCATCAACTCGATTGGTTGTGTCCTTGTGCGCCTTGGTGCCAACCATGACTGGTACAGGAATCCTCAAACGGGTAGGAGTCAACCTGTTCCAAGGCATAAAGAGATTGAAGATGGCCTCGCGAAAAGAATCATTAAGAGATTGTCCTAGAATTCGAAACTCGGGGGGACATAAAGCTTAGGGAGGGGACGCCCTTCGGGGGGCTCGTACCGATTCTGAAAGAACCGCCCGTGACGCTTATGCCGACGGTTGATGTAACCGCGTATCCGGTGAGCAGCAGTCTCATGAGCGAGGACAGCGACACACCGCCCGGCCATTCCGGGTACACCATCCCCGATTCTCTTTTTGAGGGTTCTTTCCGGTCCGGCTCTCCGCGTATGCGATACTGCGGCAGACCGGCTGTTCGGCCGAGGTATGAAATCAATATTCACAAACGGCCTACCAGTTATAGTGTCGGCCCTTGAATACGGCGGACACCTTCACGTGTGTCATTGCCGGTAGGGGTAGGTCCCCGTGCCTACCCTGGGCGGCCATCCCGCGTCCCGCGGGACCCCTACGGGAGGGCACGGCAATCTCGACCTTTCATGAAGCATTGAGATTGCTTTCCCGCGGGAGGCGGGACTGCGCTCCTCGCAATGACAGGAGCGATAGGTTGGAGCGTTGAG
>JAVHLK010000111.1 GCA_031082285.1 Desulfomonilaceae bacterium | reverse complement strand
CGCCAATCCACGCCGTAGGGGCCAAGCAAGCGTTCAGAGAGAAGAAGAGAGATTAACCACCAAGACACAAAGGCACCAGGCAACCCAATAGGAAACACAATGGTAGCGTCCCGGCGTCTCTGCCGGGCGTGTAACAGGAATGAAGACTGGACCCCGGCCTTTGCCGGGGAGACGGCGGGCAGGGACGCCCGCCCGACCAAGAAGTATATCCCGCGGAACGCGGGAAGGCCGGCGCTACCGAAGAGGGTCTCGGCGTCTGTGCCCAGATGGTAGCGTCCCGGCGTCTCTGCCGAGCGCGTTCGGAGTCACCGAAATCGTCATCTTTCCCGAGGGTCTTGAATGGAAATCAGTGTGACCATGCCGGTATACAATGTGGAACCGTACCTGGAACAGGCAATCGAGTCCGCGTTGGCTGAGCCGGAAACTGCCGAGATCATCGTCGTGGACGACGGATCCGAGGACTCCAGTCTCACGATTTGCAGGCGATTCGCTGAGAGAGATCCAAGAATCCGTATACTGCGTCACCCCAACGGAGAGAATCGCGGCCTTGCCGCAAGCCGCAACCTGGCTATTTCTGAGTCACGCTGTGAGTACGTGGCCTTCCTCGATTCCGACGACTATTACTTGCTCAACCGCTTTTCCCACGCGGCTGGAATCTTTGCGGCCGATCCAAAGGTTGACGGCGTGTTTGAAGCGGTGGGACTCTTGTTTGAGGATGAACAGACCAGGCGACGTTTCAATGATCCGGATAGGTCGATGCATACCATCGTCAATGGTTTTGAGCCGGAGGGTCTTTTGCGGGACCTTATTGACAACAAGGGCTGGTTCCACTTCGACGGTATCGTGGTGAAACGATCTCTCATGGATAGGACTGGGCTTTTCGAAGAACATGCGAAGACGGGAACGGTACTCGGCATGGAGTTCAAAATGGCCGCTGCCGGTCGTATCATGCCCGGGATTCTGGACAAGCCCGTTGCAATGAGGAGAATGTACGGCGAGAGCATAACCGCGCGTATGCGTCGTATTGCAGATCTTCAAGACAACAAAAGAGTGTTCAGAGAAGTCTGGGATTGGGCAAAGGATAAGGACTTGCGCCCTGCGGACAAGAGCCTCATCTTCTTGGCCGCATGCTGGGGAGACGCGTTGCCTTACACCGATCTGCCCCGACCGATTCCCCAATTGGCCAAGGCCGCGAGTCTCGGCATGAACATGATCCGCAGTCCTAGAATGCTTGCGTCGTCGTCGTTGTGGAGGCTCCTCGCGCAACGCGGGGCCGGGAAACTTGGGTGAACATTCACTCCCAAAAAGAAGGAATGAACCACCAAGACACGAAGGCACCAAGAAGAGAAGAGACGGATCTTATCCACAGATGACACGGATTACGCAGATAGCGCCATGCTTGTTATCAACAACGTCTTGGTTCTCTTTCCATCTGCGAAAATCTGCGAAATCTGTGGATAAATTCTGGAGAATCTTGTCTTCTCCGCGTCCTCTGCGGCTCCGCGTGAGATTTCCCTCTTCTTCGTGTCTCGGTGTCTTGGTGGTGGATCTTTCTTTCCAATAGGACCCGGGTGTTCTGAAGACCCCCATGGCGATTGACCGTCCATTACTCGTGCACGTGACGACGATACCTCTTAGCATGAACCGCTTCTTTGAAGGGCAACTCCGGTTCATGAGCGATCACGGGTTCACGGTGGCGGCCGTGTCGTCCCCCGGGACAATGCTCGATGAGGTGGGAAAGCGGGAGCAGGTCGCGGTGTACGGCATTCCAATGAAGAGACGAATTTCGCCCCTTTCCGATCTGCGATCGCTGATGAGGCTTACGTGGCTCTTCCGGAGGATCCGGCCCACCATTGTGAATGCTTCCACACCCAAGGCCGCACTCCTCGGCATGCTTGCCGCCGCAATTGCTCGGGTGCCCGTCAGAGTGCTTGTACTGCACGGCCTCTTGACTGCGCGGCGGATGAGAGGCTTCGGATTTGTGCTCCGGATGGTAAGCCGGATCTCGTGCCTCTTGGCCCATCGCGTGTGCGCGGTGAGCAACTCTGTTGCCGAAGGCATGATCGAGCAACGGTTGTGCCCCCGGGATAAGATGAAAGTCCTCGGCAATGGCAGCATCAACGGTATTGATACGGAGCGTTTCGATCCCGGAGCAATCCCCGAGAGCCGGCTTTACAGGCTCCGAGAAAAGCTCGGATTGCCGGCTGATTGCCCGGTAATCGGCTTTGTGGGGCGCCTGTCCGTGGACAAGGGAATCGCCGAGCTTGCGCAGGCGTGGCAACTGATTCGAATGCAATTCCCTGATGCTCGTCTCCTGATTATCGGCCCGGTGGACAGTGAAAACCCTGTCCCTTCCTCGGTTGTCGACGCGCTCAAAGCCGACCCATCCGTGATCATGACCGATTTCGTGGATCACGCGGAATTGCCTCAGTACTACGCTTTGATGCAGGTGTTTGTCCTGCCCACGTACCGTGAGGGGTTTCCCCTTTGCCTTCTGGAAGCAAGCGCCATGGCACTCCCGATTGTGGCAACCCGTGTGCCGGGCTGTGTAGATGCCGTGAGACACGGCGTCACCGGCACGCTGGTGCCTGTTCACGACCCACAGTCCCTTGCCGATGCGGTGGGAGTCTACTTGCAGGATCCCCGCCTTGCACGAGAACACGGGAGGGCCGGTCGAATTTGGGTGGCCGAGAATTTCAACCCCGAACGTATATGGGAAGCCTTCCGTCAGGAGTATGTCCAGCTCATGCGCGAGAAAGGCATCCCCTTTTGCTGACGAGGATACACGCCGGAATACGTGACTGTACTCATGAAATCGACTACCAAAACCATCAAGCGACTATTCGATCTCACAATAGCCGTCCTTGCTCTCGTCGCATGCGGACCGCTCCTCGCGCTGATTTCGATGGCCATTATCGTGACCGACGGATTTCCATCCCTGTTCCGGAGCAGGCGTGCAGGCCTCGGGGGCAGGCCGTTCACAGCGCTGAAGTTCAGGACTATGACCAACAAGCAGGGCGCGGACGGGGCCCTGTTACCGGACTCCGACCGGATCACCCGTCTGGGCCGCTTTCTTCGACGGACCTCTATGGATGAGTTGCCGCAACTCATCAACGTGGTCAAGGGCGACATGAGCATTGTCGGCCCGCGGCCGCTGCCAGTCGAATACCTGAATCGTTACACACGGGAACAGAACCGGAGGCATGAGGTGAAGCCGGGGCTCACGGGGTGGACGCAGATCAACTACGCCCGCGAAGAGAAACCCTGGGAAAAGAAGTTCGAGCAGGATCTGTGGTATGTGCAGCATTGGAGTCTCGGGCTCGATACGAAGATCGTCTTCCGAACCCTTGGAGCTCTGTGGATTCGTTACAAGTCGCGGCCCGAGGGCTTCACCACGTCTCAAGAGTTACGGCAATTGCCAAAGAAAGGGACCGGTAGCTAATGTCTTGTTTCCAGGCTTTGGACGGGGAAATCCCCCTTACTCCCCCTTTGCCAAAGGGGGCTGGGGGGATTTGCCTGGGAACGAGACACACACGTGCATTCCCCATACGGTGTCCGACAAATATAACACGCCAGGGGTAACCGAATTTGGTTCTGGAAGGGAACATCGAATTTAGCTGGGTCCAAGAGCAGGATGTGGACGAAATTACGGCCCTGTTTTCACGGGTCTTTGGAAGACCCATGGTGCCCGAGTATTACCGCTGGCAGTTTCGCCATCAGGAGTACGGCGGGTTCAGGTCGGCATGCGCGCGTGTCGGGGGACGGCTGGTCTCTCACGCAGGTTTCTCTCCACGAGAATGGCTGATAGGCGGTTCCGTCGGGTTGGTCATGGCCAAGCACACATCCATGACGCATCCGGGCTCCGTGGGTCTCGGTTTGTATTCCCGGCTCCTGGAGTGGGCGAATCCCAGGCTGGCGGAAACCGGTGCCGACATGATTCTGAGCTGGCCGAACCGCTTCAGTCACCCCATGCAACGCAACCGGACATCGTATGAAGACGTGTACCAGATCCCCATGATGAAACGGATGCCGGGAGGCGATCCATCGAGCACTCCGAGCTCGATCCCTTTGACGGAGACCCGGTTGTTCAATTTCGATGAATGGGGAGACCTCGCGGGAAAAACTCCAGGTCGGTGTCTGTTCTCGAACGTTCGTACCCTCCGGTACTTGACCTGGCGATACACACAGCGACCGGACACGACGTATTATGCAATCGAGAATCGGCGCGGCGGCAGCGTGCGTTCCGTAGTGGTATTCAAACTGTACCCGGCCCGGGAGCCCCATGTGATAAACGTCCTGGAATGGTTGCGCGATCCGGAAAGCTTGGAAGCAGATCACGCGCTCGACCAAATGGAGGACTTGGCCGCGACGATGGGGTTGCCCGTTACGTTGTGGCACAATGTCCACGACTACCCCCGCCACCATGTGCTGGAACGGCGAGGGTACGTCCCCTCGGATCCGATCTTCTACTTCGGTGTTATCCCGCTGAGTGACTCGGAGAAGCTCGGCGCGTATCGGGATTGGCGCAATTGGTACATGACCATGGGCGATGTGGACGTATTTTAGGCTTATCCACTCGGACTCTCATTGCATTAGAAATATGGATTTTGTCGTCGCGCGTCACGCGTGTGATCCGGAACCATGTTGCCTGCGTGCCCTTGGTCGCAGTAGTCGAAGGAATCGTTTCGCCAATTGTACCAGTAACAAACCAAACAGGACCGCGATGAAGACACCGGCGCCGGCCAAGGCAACAAGTGCCCATTTCTTGCGTTGCCAAGGATTCACTTCCGCCAGAGGAGTTTTCTGCCATTTCCACGGCGGAACGGGGTCCGGAAGTGCCCATAGCCCTTTTCCGGCCTTTTGCGCTGCGTCCTGCAGATGCTTGTAGCCCCTCTCAAACGGGACGAACGGCTCGTACCACCACGCGATTCCGTTCGACAAATATTCTTCGTTTATGTTCACCCCCTCGAGGTGCACCAGGGCAATCACTCGATGGTATCGAGTCTCGGCGCCTCCTTGCCAGTGAAGATCGTCACGCGGTACGAGTTTCTCCGGCCTGTACCATGAACCTTTGACGAGCCCGGGAAGAGGTTGCACTTTGACGACTCTGCCCAGCAATCGGCGATCCGCGTAGGCCTTCGCCTCCTTACCGAAAGGTTGTTTTCGCACTTCGAGCGGCGCGTCCACGCCGTATAACCGCACATTGACCAATTCCCCCAATATGTCCCCCGATCGAGCCACCTTGAATTCGTCCGCACGTACGATCTCCATTACTCTGCCATGCCAAGCCGAGTACGATTCGGGATAGACCGCGGCAAGAATCAATATGATAACCCATCGCGCCGCATCCATCAGATACCCGAGCAACAGATCCATTTCGTTTCACCTGCTCATGAAGAACGCGGTTTCCGACCAGCACCGCGTTTCACAAGTACGAGAGCACTTACGACCACCTCCGGAAACACGTCACCGAATCACACGAATGGTTACAAAAGCTTCAGCAGCCGCGACTCCCACTTGAGCCCCCCGGAAAACGGCCAAGGCTCTGACGGCTTCAATCGAACGTGCGTGGGGCGCCGGAAGAATTTGGGTTCTGAAACACCGGAGTGCCTTCACTTTCGTCTCCATGTATTTCGAGACGTCGGTCCAGACGTTGGGCAGGAACCCTGGTTCAACCTGAGGCACATTCCAATGGGTTTCCGACATGACCTCGTACGAGTAGATCTCCTTGATGCTTGACCCAGCATCGGAGCATGGCCGCCACGCCACCGCGAACGAGTGAAACAATTCCCTGTGATCTTTGTGTAGATCAAATGGAAAAGGGACATACAGGATATCCGGGCGTACGGTATTCAGGACTTCATCCGTGATCTTGTTCAACTTCCAAACGGGCTGATCGGAAACTCGCGCCGCGGGAATCTCCCGAAAAACAACCTGCTTGACGCCCAGAATGTCGTACGCTTGTTGCGCCTCGGCTCGAATCGCGTCCCATGTTTCACGCGGCCAGATGGGATGAGGCTCCTCATCCCCATGGCCCGTCATGACCGCGACCACGACGTCGTGCCCTTCTGCAGCGTACCGCGCTATGGTGCCGCCCATCCCTATTGTCTCGTCATCGGCATGCGGTGATACGACTAATACTCTCATGAATACCCGCTCCGAGGTTGGAATCACGGTGCTGTGCGATTCACGAAGCAACGGCGGCGCCAAGACGCTTTAGGAGTTCGCGTGCGGAACCGCGTCCTCTTTCGTCGTCTGGTGAATGTGTCTTTTAGTAGCCGTTCAAAGCAGGATTGTCAAGCAGGCGCAGGATCCTCAGCTGCAGCGATCATCCCGGAATGGTCTCAGACCGCACGGTCGGTCGTGACCGCGGAAGTGCCCTGAGAATGGGTTCTTGAGGCATCAAGCAGACCTTTCGGAGTATTTGGGGCGGTCGGTTCCGCGGAGCCGCCGCCCTCACCGTGTCAGGGTGACTAATTTCGCAGAAGGCCGAGACGGAAGCTTCCGTGCGCCGCCATCCGGGCACGCTTGACATAGGCCGTGGGACAGGTCAATATAGTACAGAGCTTCCCGAAGGAGAGGCGTTCTGTGCCGCGGGTACGCACCATGCTCACTCTAAGAACGATTTCTTTCAACACTTGGAAGAAACGTCCGTGGTACCCACAAATGCACGGTCTCGCGTGTAGATTTTTCCTGTTCCGCATGGAGCAGTGGGTCGACATTGTACGTGCAAACACCGGCAAAGGCATACCCGGGTGGTCCGGGACGGATGGACCTTGCTCCGCAGAGTCTTAGCGCGTTCTTGACGATACGTGACGGTAACCGTGGGGCGTGGTACTCGGATTCACATCGAGCACCCCCGGACGACCGCGAAAGTATTTGAAAAACTTGCATTCTCCGGCCGGTATTCTCTTGTCCTATGAGAGCGTACGGATTATGATGGTACGCGGATTGAAAGTCCGTTACGAGACGACCCATCGCCGGGATCATGAGCGGTTTACAACAAGAAAATCAGGTACCTGTGAGATAAGGCACGTGAGCCTGCTCGTGCGCGTACGTGATGAAAGGTAGAGAACATGAGCGGTAAGGGCCACGAGGTGGATGTTGTCCGCCAAGACGCGAGTGACAGGCCCCCAGACCGGCGGTTCCCGAATTCCACTGCTGACGAGGCAAAGATCAAGGGTTTTTTCGAGTTCCCCGCACAGGAACAGAAGTCCTTGATGGATTATTTTTGGAGCATACTCCATCGCAAGTGGACCGTTGCCTTGGTCTTCGTAGTGGGGCTAGGGATAGCCGGATTTATTGCATATACGGCGACTCCCTATTATGTTTCGCAGGCAGTGGTCGAGATCAACAAGATGTCTCCAAGGTCGTCGAATCTGTCTGACCTGTTCAATTTGTTTAACCAGTACGATCTCTACTATCAGAGCCAAGTCATCACTTTGAGCAGTCGGGGACTGGCCGAGAAATTCCTCGAAAATATGGCCGCCAAGAAGTCGGACGAGTCGCAGCCGAAGGCTGATTCGACTTCAGACTCGGTGGAAACACCGGCCGCGGACACGGACGCGGTAACCGACGGCGAGGGGAGCGAGGGAGCGAGCGTCCTGGAGGAGGAAAGAAGGAAGTCCGCGTCAATAAACTCTGTTCTGTCAAGATTGACTGTTACGCCCGTCAAAGGCACCCAGATGATAGAAGTCGAAATGGGTGCATCGGATCCACTTTTGGCAAGGGAAATGCTTGATGAATACCTCAAGACCTTCATAGAAATGGGTGCACAAAAGCGGGACAGTCTGGACAATAAGATGAAATTGTGGCTCAAGAGAGAGCTTGCAGAGTCTGAGAAACGTTTGAAAGAGTCTGAGAACGAATTGCTGGAATTTACGAGGGAGCATGACATTGTCGTTTTGGATTCCGCTCCCAACCCCAAAATCGGTGAGTTCGAAAGAGCCGGTAAAGAATGGGTTGACTCAAAGGCTGAACGTGTGAAGCTCGAGTCTTTGGAGTATCAAAAGGAGAGAGTGCTTCCGCCGCAGATCGGCAGCGATTACCTGAAATCGCTCAAGACTCAATTGGCTGCCCTGAGGTCGGAATACACCGCCATGGAGGCCATCTATTCACCGAATTACTTCAAGATGGCGTTATTGAACAACAAGATCAAGTCGACCGAAGAGGCCATAGCCGAACTCGAGAAGGATACTCTGTCGTCTGCCTTGGAAACCGCGAAACAACAGGAGGCAATTTCCAAAGAAGCCTATGAGACGGCGAAACAGGATGCCATTGGAAAGAATTCGCTCACCGTCAAGTACAGCATCCTGAAAAAGGCCGTGGAGGCAAATGAAAAGCTCTACTTGATGCTCTTGCAGCGGTCGAAGCAAGCTGAAATGGACCAGGGCTTCATGGGGCATCACATCGTCATGACGAGCCCCCCAACGTTGCCGCTGGCTCCCGAGCGGCCCAGGAAGGCCAAGATCTTATTCATGGGCGCGGTGCTGGGGCTTCTGGGAGGCATTGCCTTGGCTCTGTGTCTGGAGTTGATCGACAACACGGTTCAGTCCACCCAGGAAATCCAAGACCGTTTGAAACTCCCCATTCTCGGGGCGGTGCCGGTGCTGGAACGGGAGCGGGAAAGAGAGGGCTCGGATCCGAAGCTTGCGAGCTTGGAATTTATGGCCCATCGGTATCCGTCGTCTCCGTTTACCGATGCGATCCGAATCGTTGAAAATGCCGCCGCGGCTTCCATGCCTCGAGATTCCGGCTTTTCCATGGTCGTCAGCAGTGCGCTTCCTTTGGAAGGGAAGACACTGATTTCCGTGGTCATGGGGACGGTGGTTGCGTCCGAGAAGAAGAGAGTGCTCGTTATCGACGGCGACTTGCGGAATCCTCGCATTCATCAAGTATTCCATGGTAAACCCGGCGATGTGGGCTTAAGCGATCTGCTGACCGGAAAGACGTTGAAGCTCAAAGAGGCCATTCGGCAGTGCCATATTCCAGGGCTCTATTACATGCCCGCAGGTTTTGTCCCGGAGAATCCGGTGGCCCTGTTGAAAAATAGGAGAATTCAAGACGTTGTGGAGGCATGCAAGAAAGTATTCGATACGGTGATAATCGATGCACCGCCTATTCTGGGACTCGTTGACGCGCGAATACTCTCCGGCTACTCCGACGGCATAATCCTGGTTACCCGGGCCGGGCATACCCCCTTGGAAGTTCTGCGCGAAGCCAAAGACGCCATAGTGCACGGTCAAGGCAGGTTGATCGGAATCGTGCTGAACATGGCCGACCAGAAGAAAGCGTACGGCTCGGGCTATTATAATTCCAAGTATTACAACCGTTACTACCACCGCTACTATCACCGCGGCCCGGATTCTTCACCCGGAAATGGGAAAAAGCAGATCGTAGACGTCTGATAACGCGCTTCACTCCCGATCGTCCCATTCCGCGAGCCGCAGAGCGCCGGCACCGCGGCCCCATACCCGCCCCGTAAACTCCTGATCCCCAACGCAAGCTGCGTCTCCGCGGCTAAATCTGAAAGACTTTCCATCGTACCTCTCCTGGAATGCCCCGCACACTTTCACGCGTGTCATGGCAACCCCGAACAAAGGGAGGGCTCGGGACCGCCGGCGTTTCTTGAAGCATTGAGACTGCTTCGTCGACGCGCTCCTCGCTATGACAAATGCACCTCCTTGATCGTTGAGGAACCGAGCCGGGATGTCCGGAAAAGTCGACGCACGGCGGCATAGCCGTTATCCGTAATCTCATCGTGGTCACCGGGGCGTACTGTACTCGATGCTCGCGAGGAAAACTTGCATTCTGAGTGCTCTGATGTTAGGTGTTCGTAGATTCAGGTTTCGGCCAATTTTTCGGCAAGAGCTATAACCGGGAGAATCGCGTGGTCACCTCAGCAAACATCGACGTCACTTTGACCTTGTTCGCTCGAACAACATTTTTGCCGTTGGCCACCTCCTTCGTGGAAAAATCGGCCCTGGCATTGGGTCTGGAAGAGGGCGACGCGCTCACACTGACGCTGGCTGCGGAAGAAATCTTTGCCTATCTGTGCCGAACCGGGGCTCCGGAACGCCCGGTCCTCATGCGATGCCGAGGCGGAGGCTATTTTGTGGAAACGGAATTTCTTTTTCAGCCTCAGGAATTCGACATGCGGGCGTTCAATTTGGCCGTAACTCCCTCCTTAGATACGGGGCAAGGAATCGATGAAACAGGCCTGCTGATCGCATCAAGAATGGTCGACCGATTTCACTTCGCATCCCACGACAACGGCCTTCGTGTCAGCCTCACGAAGGAACGGGCATATCCGGCGCCTCCGGACCTGACCACGGCGGTCACCAGGCCGCTTGAACGATTCTCCATAGCAAGCCCCGAACCGGAAGAATTGAAGGAACTCGTCAGGCTGATTCATTCCTACTACAAGGGGCACGTGCTGCCCGGAAACTTCGACTTTCCCGGCAAGGTGGCCGACATGGCGGCAGCCCGGGCCTACCAAGCCTTCGTCGCTCGGGATGATGCCGGACACATAGGCGGCGGCATCATATGGGGATTTCCAACGCAGAAGACCGTCGGTTGTTCTGGTCCATATGTGTTCGGACAGCCTCAGTCGTCCGTCATGGCTCGAGAACTGATAGACGAGTGCATTGGCGCCGTGGCGAAGACTCAGGCCGTCGGAATCATCAATCGCTTTCCCACCGAGCATCTGCCCGTAGGCTACTTTGAACGACTCGGCACTCTCACCGTAGAGACTTCCTCCGGTCGTTACACGGAGATGCCCGTACTCTACCGACACCTGCAGGAAGATCCCGGCGCTACGGTATGGGCTCATCCCTTGTTAAAGGACTTCCTGGAACGAGAGTACAATCGAATGGTATTTGCTCGTGACATCAAGTCGATCAGGGATGAAGGTGAAATACGATCTCAGTTTTCCGTAATCTCTGCGGAATTCGACAAGCTTCAGGCCGTTGTTACCCTCCGGCCCGTCTGGTGGGGCGACGACGCGCAGGAAACCTTGGCTCGTGATGTGGAGATCCTGGAGAACGATGGAATCCACGCCATATTCTTCGAAATGGATCTCGGAAGACCGTGGCATTCCCGTTTTTCGCCTGCTCTGGAAAAGACCGGGTTTCAACCGCGGCTCATCCTGCCCAACTGCGGGAAAGGAGACATTGTGGTGTTTCAGCACGGGACGGAGAGTAATTGAAACATGCAGGTCGCGCTGGACAGACTCCTTCCCGAGTACATCAAGAAATTCGAAGCGTACACACCGAGCAAGCCCGACGCGGAACTCATGAAACTGTATGGGTGCTCCAGGTTGATTCGCCTCAACAACAACGAGAACCCCTTGGGGCCCCCACCTGCGTCACAAGAGGTATTGAGGAGATTCCCCCCCGAGAAGGCTGCTCAATACCCGAGCGGTGACGCGTTCTATCTCAGACGAAAGTTGGCCGAACGATTCGACAAGGACCCCGATCAGTTTCTTGTCGGGAACGGAGCCAACGAAGTCATCGCTTTCGTTATCAAAGCGTTCTGCCGGCAGGGGGACAACATCATCACCGCGGACAAGACGTTCGCGGTGTATGAATGGGTAGCCACGTTCTCCGGACTTGAGGCAAGATTGGTCCCGCTCAAGGACCATGGCTTCGACGATCAAGCCATGTTGGACCGGATCGATGAACGCACCAAAGTTCTCTTTGTCTGCAATCCCAACAACCCTACAGGACGGTACTGGAATAGGGCAAGACTCCGTAGATTCCTCGACTTGGTCGACGGCAGACAGATTGTCGTAGTCGACGAGGCCTATTGTGAATTCGTGGAACAGCCGGACTTTCCCGACGGGATGAAGCTGATTGAAGAGTATCCCAATCTCGTGGTATTTCGCACATTCTCAAAAATGTACGGTCTGGCCGGCCTTCGCATCGGGTACCTCGCCGGTTCAGAAGAGCTGGTCGCAGCCATCCGGAGAACCTGCATCGTCTATTCCGTCAATACGCTTGCCCAGGAAAGTGCGTCGGCAGCCGTAAATCAAGACGACCACGTGATGCGGACCCGTCGCATGGTGAACGAGGGAAAGAGCTTCCTCACCCGAGAGTTGGCCCGTCTGGGGCTGCCTTGCATAGGCGGCGAGGGGAATTTTCTCATGGTGCGGCTTCCAATGAGCGACACTTTGGCATATAGAAGCTTGATGAAACAAGGAGTGATGGTACGGTCCATGACCGGCTTTCGGTTCCCGAACCACATACGCGTCACCGTATCCACCGCGCAAGCGATGGAGGCATTCATTGAAGCATTGACGACGACTCTGAAGGCACATGAAATACCATGAGGCCTTGATTTTCCGCGCGATGTGTTTTTCCAGGGAAGCAGGATGACATTGCCGATCAACAATGGAAATGAAGGCGGACCCCCGGGCATCGGAGTATCGATCCCCAGGGCCGACGCTTACATGAAGGTCTCCGGCAGGGAGAAGTACGCTTCGGACTATTACGGTGAGGACCTCGTTTGGTGCGGAGTGAAACGGGCCGGCGTACCCCATGTCGTGATCGGAGAGATCCACACCCGCGCGGCGTCCGAGACGCCGGGCGTCCTTGCCGTGCTGACCCACTCCGACGTGCGAGGTACCAACCGACAGGGTGTTCTGCAAAAGGACCAACCCGTTCTTGCGGACGACAAGGCGCGTCACTGTGGGGACGCAGTGGCCCTTGTGATCGCCGAAGATCGGCACAGTCTGAACAAAGCGCTCGATCTGGTATCTTTCGACTACGAGCTGCTCCCGGGTGTATTCGATGCGGAGGAGGCACTTGAGGAAGGTGCTCCGATACTTCACGAGAACCATCCGCAGGGGAATCTCCTGCTGTCGGGTGAGTACCGTACTGGTGCCGGGGCTTCCGCCATGGCCGAGTGTGATGTCGTCGTGGAAGGAAGTTTCCGCACCCCGAGGCAAGAGCACGCCTACCTCGAGACCGAAGCGGGATGGGCCCAAGTTCAGGATGACGGCAGACTCTTCATCGTCTGCTCCACCCAGACGCCCTTCAGGGATCGAAGCGAGGTAGCCGAAGCATTGGGACTGGATCTCCATGATGTCCGCATAAAGGCTCCGTACCCGGGAGGGGCATTCGGAGGAAAAGACGGCGTCACCGTCCAAACACTCCTCGGTCTGGCCGCCCTCAACTCCGGCGGACGGCCCGTGAGGATGCAGTGGGACCGAGAGGAATCCTTTCTCGCCGGGACAAAGCGCCATCCGGCGCGACTTTACTACAGACTCGGAGCCAAGCGTGACGGCACTCTCCACTGTCTGGACGTGCACATGGTACTGGACACCGGTCCTTACGATCACCTGGGTGGGGTCGTGCTTGCATTGGGACTGGAACACGCGGGCGGGGCGTACCGTGTCCCTCATGTGAATCTCAAAGGCAAGTGTGTGTACACCAATAACCCCGTCGGTGGAGCGTTCAGGGGCTTCGGCGTTCCTCAAGTCACGGCCGCGATCGAGCAGATGATCGACATGACGGCTGAAAAGCTACAGATGGACCCGCTCGAGACCAGGTTGAGAAACGCCGTACGCCGCGGAGACAAGAACAGCATCGGAAAAACGCTAGTGAACTCCACGGGACTCCGCGAATGCTTGAAAGCTTTGGGAGAGCATCCGCTTTGGAAGAGCCGTGCAGAATGGAAAGCTGGCGCAGGGGCCTTCAAGAGACGAGGTGCGGGTGTCGCGGCCCTGACGCACGCATCCGGGTACGGGCCGGTCGTGCCGGATGTGGCCAACGCCAAAGTGGAATTGACGCGTGAAGGAAAGTTCCTCATCTACAGCGGTGTCGTGGATATGGGCCAGGGCAATGCCACGACCAACCTGCAGATCGCGGGAAGCATTCTGTGTCAACCAACGGACGGGATGGAACTGGTGCTGCCCGATACCGACCGGACCCTCCCCAGCGGTTCCGCGTCTGCAAGCCGATGCACATACACGTTCGGCAATGCCCTCATTGGGGCTGCTGAAAACCTCAAAACAAGGATTCTCCAGCGAGCAGCGGATCTTCTCATGGCACGGTCCCGAGACGAAATCGTGCTCATTCCAGGCGGGGTACGGCACCTCGTATCGGGGAAAGACCTTCCTTTGTCGGTAATTGCCGGATTCATGGATGAAGCGGAGCGCATATCCGTTCATCATTTCAAAGCACCCACAGCACCTGAAAACTTCGATGCCGGACCCGGCATAAGAATGCATGGGTTTCCCCACACGCTTTTTTCCTATGCAGCGCATCTTGCACTTGTGGAAGTGGACGAGCTGACCGGCGAGATAACCGTGTGCCGGTACGTGGCAATCAGTGACTGCGGAACAGTTGTGAACCCCCAAATCTACGAGCAACAAATTCAGGGCGCTGTGGCCCAGGGAATCGGGTTCGCGCTGTGCGAAGATCTTGTATCGACACAAGGCCTGATTTTGACACAGGATTTTGCCGGCTACGTGATCCCCACCGCAGCAGATGTGCCCGAGATAGACTCGGTGCCCGTGGAGATCTTCGAACCTTCCGGACCGTTCGGACTCAAAGGCGTCGGCGAAATCGCGATGAACGGGCCGCTCCCGGCAATCTCGAATGCCGTGGCCGACGCGTGCGGGGTACGCATCTTCGAGTATCCCATGACGCCGGAACGAGTCCTGGCTGCTATCCGAGATGCGTGCAAAAGGATTAGCGAATGAACATCGTGTTCCGCCTGAACGGAGAAGAGACACGCATTGAAACCCCGCCGGACGTGCGAGTCGTGGATCTTCTTCGCGACCGACTGGGATTGACCGGCACCAAAGAGTCATGCGGAAGCGGTGATTGCGGAGCGTGTACTATTTTGGTGGACGGAGAGAGTCGTCTTTCCTGCCTCATGCTGGCAGTTCAACTCCAGGGCCGG
>JAVHLK010000110.1 GCA_031082285.1 Desulfomonilaceae bacterium | reverse complement strand
CCACAGATTCTCGACCCAACTTCGGCCGGCATCGACACGCACGAGCCTTGCCGGGGCCTTCATGGTCTTGAGCGTTTCAACCAATCGATGGGCCGAATCCTCGTCAATGCCCGTCAGCAGGAGAGTTTTGCCAGACTCGAGCCGCCGCTTGGCGTCAAGGACGTCCACGTCAGGAAACCACGACCGGAGAAGCGCGGAGAGATCGCCGCGCAGTTTCTCCGCAGGCACCTCGTCGATTTCCACGCCAATGGAGCCTTTTCTCACAAACGATGGGGACAGCCGTCCGCACTCAGGACAAAACGGATACGGCGCGGCCAAGCCGGTTTCGCATGTGGAACAGGGTATCGCCGGTGCTGCGGACATGTCGTCTATTCCAACGTCTTGCCTTCAAGATCGAGCTCGAGGGATTCGAGCGGCTCGTCAATCTCCAGTGCCTGGGCGAGTCGGCGGAGCTCCGCCAGCTCCTCGGCCGAGATGTGGCCGTCGACCTTTGCCAGCAACACGCTGACCTTGATAAAGGTCTTCCTCAGGAACATGGTATCCAGACTGAACAATAGTTCCTCAAGTGAAAACGGCAACTCGGCCAACTTGTCCAGTTCCAGATCGACGTTTCCGTCGGCGAGGAACGACTTGATGAGATCCTTCTCGCGTTGGGTAATTCCATCTATTCCCGCGAGATAGTACAAACCGTGGGCCATGGCTCGAACTTGATCGGGTCTCAGCTCGCTCGTACCTTCACGTTGCATCTGCATAGGAACCTCCTGTATCCTGTCCCACCCGGAGCAATCGACGGTAGCGCCGGCCTTCCCGCGTTCCGCGGGATATTCTTCCCGCGCCCTTTTTCCAGGGAGCAATCACAAGGAGAAGTCTTTGCCGATCTGGAGTTCCATCTGAGTCGCGCTCCTCCACCGCTTTTCAGGCTCCTTGGCCAGGCATTTCAGAATCATCGCGTCCAGCCACGAAGGCAACTGATATCGGTGAACTCTGGGAGGCACGGGAAACTTGCGAAGGTGCACAAAGCCGTACTCCTCGACATCCGCCGCGGTGAAAGCCTCATGACCCGTGGCCAGCCTGTAGATGACCGCGCCCAACGCGTACACGTCGGCCAGGAATGGATTTACAAACTTGCTGTTGAGCACGAATGCCTCGGGGGCAAGGCCCGCCATATCCACCCCCGGCTCCTCCCACAGGCGGTTCTTGTGCTGTCTGACCTCTACAAAAGACTTCCAGACCCCGCACCCTTCGAGTTTTACCACGCCCGTATCGTCATCGTACAGGAACCTCGACGGTCCAAGATTGAGATGAGGCAAGCGTCGGACAACCCCATCCTTGCCCCTGTGCATGTGACAATACCCAAGCGCGTTGAGCACCTGGGGTAGGACGTTCATCAAGAGTTCCAGACTCAGGCCTTCGGGCTCTCTTGCAGCCAATATTTCCAAATTGCTCGGCATGTACTCGTGGATGAGCGCCGGTTGACCGCCCAGAGTGCCCGAACCGTAGACGGTAAGTATGTTTCGATCGCTCATGGCCGACTGATAGGTCAGAATACGGCGCACGACTTCCGCAAAACCCGTTTCGGGCAACAATTCCGGATTTAACACGATCACGGCCAGGGGCCTGCAGCTTCCCGAGATAGACTCGGCCTTGAACATCACGGACTGTGCGCCGGAAGCCATCACCTCCGTGACCTTGAACTCATGTGTCGCAACGTCCTCCGGGCTTTCGGGCGACACGGACACCGACTGCACGGGTAGACCCAAGAGATTCCCCAGAACTTCGGGAAGGATCTTCAGCTCCTCGGGGGGAACGCCGATCGGAGTTGCGGTTATCGGTTCCGGGAACGTCTCCGCGGTTTCCGCCGCCATTGGATGGTCCGATGCGGAATCCTCCGGGCGGCCGCGGCGGGCGGGCCCGACTGGAGGGGCCGAATGGGTTTCGACCGAGTCCCCCACCGTGCGAACTTCGGATATCTCATGACCGCACGCGGGGCAGTGCTCAAAAGGAGCCGGCTGAATGTGGCTGCAGACGGGGCAGTGGTAGAGCGACTTCAGGAATTTCTTTTCCTGACGTGCTTCCATTTCCTGGATCTTACGATTTCTCCCGAAGTACTGATCCTTGTTGATATGTCCGTCTTGAATCAACCTCTTAACAACCGCAATCATTTCTTTGGCCGTTATCTTGTGCCGGGCCAGCAGTTCTCTGTCGGGAACACCCCCGCAGTAGTCTTTGACGAATGCGTCTATGTTCAGTGTGATGGCCATTTCTCCCCCTGATGCGCTACCCTCTGCGCGATCCCGTCGATGGACCGCGACCGGAGCACCGATCCGTCTAGTCTGCGATCGGCCGGGGATATGCTCTGCCTGCGAATACCGATTCCCACTACTCGCCAATGGTCGACGAAGACCCTCCCGGCAGCCGTTTCACGGCCCCAGGGGAAGAAGTATACCATTCTCAGTGCACGAGGGGAAACATCGGCCGGCGTGACTCATGATGCAACGGTCCCAAACGGTTAGTGGCCGCGGAGCTGATTCTCCCACCATCCCAGATCGGGATGAACCAGTCCGTCGACATCGTTCGCGTCAAGAATATCCTGGATCCAAGCCAGAGACGTTTCGGGAGGATGTCGGTAAATCGTGTCCCAGGCTTCCGCTCCCGCGATGCCGAGCAGAAGAACAGTGGCTACGGCTTGTGCAAAGTCCTCGGGTACGTCACTCGGAATGTGTAGCCTGCGTTCCGTTTGCATCACACCGCTCGATATTTCCATACAGGTAAGTACGGTGATGCGCGGTACAGCGCCGAGAGGCGAATCCCCACACTCACCATGAGTATCCCGGTCTACCGAAGGACATGCCTCCCTCATGCTCGACAATCCCGATGGGCGAGATTCTCCGTGCACGAGAAAGGCAGGCCTAGTCTCAGCCGTCTTCCAAGGGCTTCATAAGGAAACTTGCAATCGTGCCGATGATGCCCACGGCAAACCCAACCCAGAGTATCCACTTCCAATAGGCGCAGATACCCGTCCACGTGTTCCCCGGAACCTGGGCTCCTTGAATTATGATATTACTGATCAGGCTCTCCATTATTCACTCCTCACACAAGATGCTCCGTACCTGTCACCGCTCACGGAGCTCTGAAGGTTTGTCCGATCGACTTTCAATGCGAACCAAGACCGCGCATCGGCCTTACCCCGCGGATACCCTCATCCTCATTTCTCCGATGCGCTCTCCGTCAATTTCTTCTCTGCAATGATCGTCGCGGTGTAAGTGAAGACCTCTGCCGTAGGACTTCTCCACCCATCCCATCCCAAGCCGGCTTTATCCCGGGAACAATGGCCGAGGAACTCCTCCACGGTCCATCCCGTCTCGCCGGCCACCTGGGGAAGAAACGTTCCACTCCGTCCCTTATCCCGTACCAGGATGCCGTCCCGACCCAGCGCGATCTGCTCCAAAGGACGAGAGACCCTCTCCATGGGCGAAAGAACCGATACTTCGATGTCGAGTTCGGGGACTTCCGAAGGTACGATGGGATCGGTCACGAATCGCGGGTCGCGCGTGGCCGAAGACGTCGCGATGTCACGCACGGTCTTCCAGAGTGGCGTCTCGGAGGTGAAACACCCTATGCACCCTCTCAACAGCCCGTTGTTCGTCAACGTCACGAAGCAGCCCGCCTTCATCTGCAAATTCGGATTTTCGACAGGCTCTTCCGGCAACGACGCTCCGTTTACCGCGGCCGCGACAGCCGATCTGGCAATGGCCACGAGCTCCCTTTTCGACTCCGCGGTGAGATCCATTTTGACCGGAATGCTTCGCGTCTCGGACGACACCGGTCCTTGCCCTGAGAAAACCACGGCTCCGTAGCCCACTACTCGACCGGCATCGCCGGCCGTCATCCCCGAATTGGTGTAGCTCACGGTCTCGGCGTTCGTGATCCTCAGTCTCGAAGCGGCGCGTACCAGACATAGCGTTGCCTCCAGACCGCACATCGTGCAGTCGAGTCCCGAATGCCCGGCGCCCATGAGCTTCCGGTCCGCGTCGATAAGCGTCTTTGGATCCAGCGATGTGACGGCGCCCAGAATCTCCCGGTCCACCTTTTCCGCCGTCTCGATTGACGGGTAATGAGACAGATCGGACGACACCACCACCAACGTGTTGGGGTCCGCGGCCAGCTCGGCCAGGGCATCGGCCACGATTTTCTGATCCCCGGGATCCCCGCTGTTCGTGAGAATCGGCACTATCTTGAAGTGCTTGCCTCCAGATGCAACCATAAGATACGGAAGTTGCACCTCCAACGCGTGCTCGTTCGCGTGGGCCCTGTCATCGAATTCTATGCGGTCGTTCTTCTCCACCAAGTTCCCGGCCGCAGCGGAGTCCACGGAAACGGGACCGAGAGGCGTTTCCCACACATCCGCGGAACTCACGGCCGCGGCCTTGGTTCGCACCCTGTGGCTCGGGCCTATCATCACGACGCGATCGTACCTGAAGGCATCGCCCTCAATCTGTTTGAACGCGGCGGCCATGGTGCGACCGCAATAGACGTACCCGGCATGAGGTGCCAGAAGTGCCTTGACGGGCAATGGAAACTGTTCTTTTGACGCGGATTTCAGAGATTCGGACACGGTCGCTTGGAGCGCGGACGCGCGTGCGGGATAGAACATCCCCGCGACCGCGGGCCTCCTGACATTCTCACCCTTCGACGTCTTGGCCGAATCGACGCCGAACCCGTCCTTGAGGACCAAGAACAGGGATATGGTCAGCACAACGACTGCCGCAGCCCCGAAAGTGAACACCCTACTCATGAAAGCCTCTCCGATCACGCACTCGACGAAATCTTGCGAGAGAACATGGCACGCCTTCTCGACATCCCGCCAAACGGTTCATGTCGGGCCGGTCGGCCGCAGCCGAACGCGAGCAAACCCAGAACAAGCAGAAAGTTTCTTCTGCTCCACACGGCCGGCACGGCCTCGGCAACCCCGTCCCTGCCGCCGAGTTTGACGGGCAAGGACCATGAACGGCCAAGCAAGGCGGTCGAATCCGTCGCGTTATGCCCCGTCATTCTTTCCCCATATTCCTGCGACGCGATGACCGCATTTCGGACATCTCCCGTTCACAAGATTGTTCTCAAGGATGGAAAACCCCCTCCGTCTGATGAGGACGGTCCCATCGGATGGGCAAATCGTATTCTCAGCGTCCGTCCCGAGCACATTACCAACGTACACGTAATGGAGCCCTATTTCAAGAGCCTCCTGCCTGGCCGTCATAAGGAACTCCACCGGCGTGGGAGGAAGATTTCTGATCTTGTACATGGGATGAAACCGACTGAAATGAAGCGGGGTGCTCTCACCGAGGTTTCTCAGAATCCATCGGCACATTCGCCTGACCAGGTCAAGATCGTCGTTAAACGTGGGAATGACGAGATTGGTCACTTCAACCCACAATCCGTGTTCCCTCATTGTCACCAAGCAGTCGAGCACCGGTTTCAACGTGCCTTGGCAGACTTCTTGATAAAACCGGTCGCTGAACGCCTTCAAATCCGTATTGGAAGCATCCGTGACTTTGCACAGCATCTCGAGAGGTTCACGGTTAATGTATCCCGCGGTCACGGTCACATTGAGCAACCCCTTGGTACGAGCCAATGCGGACGTGTCCAACGCGTACTCGTAAAAAATGACCGGATCCGTATAGGTGTATGCAACGGCACGACACTGTTGAGCCAGCGCCAGGCTCACGACCCCTTCCGGTGGAAGGTCGAGACTCCGTACGCTCTCCGGACCCGCTTGGGAAATCGTCCAGTTCTGGCAATGCTTGCAATGAAGATTGCATCCGGCCGTTGCGATGGAAAGGATCCGCGTGCCCGGCATTACGTGAAAGAGGGGCTTCTTCTCAATGGGATCGATATGTACGGCACAGGGTCTTCCGTAGGTTACTGCGCGCAATTCTCCGTCAATGGCTATACGCGCCCGACAGTCGCCGCTCTGCCCTTCCTGAATTCGGCACATCCTTGGGCAAAGTTCGCAAAGAAACTGATGTGATCTTGACATGATTGTGATGGTTTGCCACGCGTGCGGCCGTCCGTCTCGATGCCTGATTACTTACTACTATAGGTCTCCCCGCCAAGACAATCAAGGTGCGAGGAGCGAACGTGCAAGATGCCGGACGCCCCTGGACGCGGGGCCCGACATTGCGCAATAACGGACGGATCCCCTCCGTCATGGAACCGACATTCTCCGGAGCGGTTCGTCACGCGGGAACGAACCAGCCGTTCACGTCATTTCCCTCCGAGTCCTTGCCCTTGAACGGCACCATTCGTCTCAACATGTCGGCTATTATTCGGGCTTGCTCACACCCAAAGTCATCGCAGGTATACCCCTGTTTGCACTGACCGCACATCTGCTCCTCGATCCATTCCGCCATTTGCTTAGTCTCCATTTTCTCATCCTCTCCGGTATCTTCTGCATTAGGCCCACTGCACTACTGGTTTCAGTATAGTCATCGATTCTCTTCGTGACCGCGGGAACGTGACCCGCATTGTGCAAAAATGGTATCCTAAAGTCTCGATGACGGCCGGCGGCGGATGCACGGAGATAAGTAACCATGTCGTGGATGTTCTTTCTGTTCGGCCTTGTTTCGTTGACCGGTCAGATCCTGCTGCTGCGGGAAGTGCTCGTGATCTTCCACGGCACGGAGATCTCAATCGGTATCTTTTTCGGAACCTGGCTCGCCGGAATCGGCATCGGAGCATCCACAGGAGCCCGGCTTGTGAGGTCGGGCATGCGCGACCCCGTCCGTATCTTTCTCCACAGCCTGCCGGCACTGGGCTTTTCGCTGCTGTTTCAGATCGTCTTGATCCGCCTGATTCCACGCATCTTCGGAGCTTCTCCCGCTGAATTGGCTCCATTGCACGGCATCCTGGTTGCCGTGCCCGTTGGGACGTTTTCCACATCTTTCTTGACGGGATTCCTCTTCCCCATGGGATGCCACGCCATGAAGCAGGCCGAGGGGAGGACCATTGGACGCATGTACGCGTTGGAGGCGTTGGGAGGGCTCATTGGCGGTATCCTCTTCACCTTTTTCATGGTTCGTTGGCTCTCGCCGTTGCAGATCGCAGCAGCCCTTTCCCTGCTCTTGTCCGTCGGGGTACTCGTACTCGGTCACCGCAAAGGCGTCACGGGAACCGTTCTTTCGGCCGGCTCACTGCTGCTGGTCGGAGCGGTGATTTGCTCGCCCATCGGCGCACGACTTACCGACGCTACGGTGCGCGTACGGTGGGAAGCGCTCCATCCCGGTCTGACCCTGCTCGCGTCAACGCCGACGCCGTACCAACAGATCGAGATCGCACAACTGGGGAATCAGCGTTCGCTTTTCGGAAACGGCAAGATTGTCACTTCGTTCCCCGATCCCCACACTGCCGATCGATTGGCCGCGCTCGTGGCGGCCCAGAATCCCGAGGCCAAGCAAGTGCTCCTTGTCGGCGGCGGTATCGGAAGTCTTGTAAAGGCTGTTCTGCAGTATCCCATTCTTCGACTGGACGTGGTGGAACCCGACCCTTGGGCTTTGGAGATCGCCAAGAGCCATATGCCCCGGGAAGAGACGGATGCGCTCGATGATCCTCGAGTTCACGTCATCATTGGTGACGGCCGATTCTACGTGAACCGTCTGGAGCAGGGCCGTTACGATGCGGTCGTATGCCTCGTGCCCGATCCCGTGTCTTCATTCTGGAATCGCTACTACACGGAGGAGTTTTTTCAGGCCGTATCAAAGGCATTGGCCCCCGGGGGAGTCTTCGTAATCGCCGCGACGTCCGCGGAGAACTTCTGGGGCTCGGAGGTGGCATCCTACGCCGGCTCGGTTTACCACACCCTCAAGGGTGTCTTTCCCGAGGTCATGGGAAGCCCGGGAGACGTGACGCTGTTCTTCTCATCCATTACCCCGGGTGCCGTGAGTCTGGATCCTCATGTGCTCAAGACGCGATACGAAACCATGGGGACCGCGGTGTTCGACCCGACGGCTTTCCGAACGTTGCTCCCCCCGGAACGGACCCGTTTTGTGAAAAAAGAGTTGGAACGTTCCCCGGTGCTCACCAACACTGATCTTGCTCCGCTTTCGACCTCGCTGGCACTGATTCTCTGGGGCAGGTTTTCGGGGTCCGCCCATATGGAGTTTCTGAACACGATTAGGCGGGCCGGCATCAAGGTGTATCTCATTCCCCTGGCCTTCTTTTTCCTCGCGAGGGTCTGTTTTCGGCTCAGGTGGGGGCCTCGATCCGGATCCGAAGTACGGTTCCAGGTCTTGCTCGCCATGGCGACCGTGGCCGGTGCGGCCATGGGTATCCAGATTATTCTGATGTATTCATACCAGAGTTTGTTCGGGTATGTTTTTGAGCGCATCGGCCTGATCGCGGCCACATTCATGGCGGGACTCGTGGTCGGAGCACTGGGAACGGGACAAGTTCTCTCGCGTATAAGACGAAAGCATGAGGCAATAGCCGGGACACTCGTCGTGTTCGCGCTGTTCTGCCTCACCTGTCCGACTTTGCTGAAACACGCGGCCGGTATGCCGCCTTGGCGGATCGAGATCGCGGTGTTCGTTATGGTGCTCGTGTCGGGACTCCTCACGGGAATCGCGTTCCCTCTGGTCGCCGCTCGACATCTGGAAACGAGCGGGAGCGCCGGCGAGTCTTCAGGGTGGACCGATGCCTTGGATCACTATGGAGCCGCGTTGGGCGCGGTTGTCACTGGGACTCTCCTCGTTCCGCTCCTGGGAATTGAAAAGGCATCCATGATTCTCGCTCTCGCCCTTGTCGTGCCTTCCGTTCTCATGCTCCTCGAGTCGCCCCTGTCGAAAATCGACCCTGTTCTGGAAAAACTCCGGCCGCGTGAATCGACCTCGTTTCCCTACACGAGACTGTCGTGGATCCTCGTATTCTCGGTGATTGCCGCCTTCACGTGGCACCTGTGGGCGGGTCCGCCCGGGAAACCGCCGATCGTGCAATTTCCTGAGCAGACCCTCAAGGCGATCTCCGGGTCCGAACTCTTCGAGTTTAAGCAAACTCCATTCCCTCACTACAGAGGGACTTCCCCGGGGGACACCGGCTTCACGCTCACTCTCAGCACGATTCCTCCCGCCGGAGATATTCGAGGTTACGGCGGTCCGATCAACCTGCTCATCTCAGTGTCGAATCGCGGGGTGATTCAGGGAGCTTCGGTGGTCGAATCCCGGGAAACTCCGTCCTACGTCCGAGATATTGAGGAATGGCTCCAAAATTTCAAGGGCCTGTCGATTCCGGCTCCTCTTGAGCAACACGTCGACACGGTGACCGGCGCGACAATCACCTCGAAGGCCGTGATCCGTACCATCGCCAAGACCGGCCGAATGATCGGGGGGCCTCTGCTCGATTTGGAAATTCCCGATTCGCATTCGGATCCACGGCTCCTGGGTCGACCCAACATCGGCGACCCGCGTCTGTGGGCGGTTATTTGTCTCATGGTGTTTTTCGTCGTTTCCTTCTATTCACGGTCTCGGCCCATGAGGTACGCGTGCCTTTTCGCATCAATGGGAATTCTCGGCTTTTGGCTGAACGCGCCGTTCACCTCGTTGGATGCGGCGAGTCTTCTCACCGGAGAAATACCGGCTCAGGGAACGCTGTGGAGAAACGTTCTCCTGGGCGCCGTCGCCCTCATCTCATTGCTTTGGGGACAGGCATTCTGTGGGTATCTCTGTCCTTTCGGGGCCTTGCAGGAAATCGTGTCGGTGAAGAGATGGAGACTCCGCGCCTCCCAAGATTTGGAGACGACAGGCCGCTATATCAAGTACGTCGTCCTGGCCGTTCTCCTCTGTCTGTTCCTGATTACCAACGACTCGGTTTGGTTCGGCTTCAGTCCTCTCCAACACTTCTTCGGGAACCACTCAATGAATTTCTTCCTGGGACGGTTGGACGTGTGGATTCTTGCACTCTGCGTCGCGGTTCTCATCGCGTCGACAGTCTATTTTCGTTTCTGGTGCAGGTACCTGTGCCCTGCCGGCGCGTGCCTCGCGCTCACCAACAAGATTGCCTTGCTCAGGCAATTCTCACCCAGACCTGTTCCCGGCCTGTGCGATCTTGGCGTGAGGCGGACAAATGACGTTGACTGCATCCGCTGTCTCCGATGCCTGCATACTACGGAGGCGGACAACCGACACGGAAGGCAGGCAAGATTATGAAAGCATACTTGATTCAACGGGTTCCACGCCGGCCTCGGGATCTTCTGTTCCTCGGCCTCATCCTGGTCTGCGTAACTCTCGCCGTAGGGGGTATACATTCAAGTCTTGCAAGTCGCGATCTCGTCGTGAGTCAGGGGGGGGCGCGTTCGGTAGATGCGGCCAAGATAAAGGAACAGATTCTTGACGGGAGCTTATCTCCTCGGAAAGCCCTGTATTATCGCACGTTGCCGCGGTAAGCCGTTTCAGGAATCCCTTGAGTTTCAGGTATGTTACTTCGGATCGCCGTCATTTTTTGTCTGGAGGCACGCCGAAGGGGTTACGGGGTGGTGGAAAAAAATTAGTACGTGTAAGTGGAATCCGTAGATCTGAGGCTATTAATATATTAAAATACATCTAGGATGACCCACGTCCCGAGAAAGGAGATCTACATGGGAAAGAGAATGCTCACCGCGATCTGCGTGGGAGCCCTGGCGGCCTTGGCAATGGGGCTCTCCCAAGTCGTGAGCGCAGTTCCGAAGGAGAGCCTTCCGTCGAAAGCCGACCAGAGTTGTCTTAAATGCCACGAATACGACAAGCAAGACAACATACTCGCCGGAAAGCTCAAGAGCGTGTCAAGAAAGGCAAAAACAATCGGGCTGCAGATCGGCAAGGACATGGAGGTGGTCAGTTTCGACGATGCCACGAAGCTCGAGAACGCTCCTTCATTCACGAAAATTCCTGAAGGCGAGTCGGTCAAGATCGTCTATTACATGAAGAACGGGAAAGGCTTCGCCAAGGAGGTCGTGGTCAAGAAGGGGATCGAGGTTCCGGAGGACAAACTGATTTCCGAGGATGAAGTGGCGAAACTTGTCGCGCAAGGGCCCGAAAAAGGGAAGTATGTACTCCTCGACAGCAGACCGGATACGATGTTTGACGAGGGGCACATCCCCACGGCAAAGAAGATGCCGTTTTTCATGTTCGACAAGCTCAAGGACACGTTGCTTCCCACAGACAAGTCGGCTCTTCAGATTCACTACTGCGCCGGATTTACTTGAGTACTCAGTCCATTAGCCGCCAGGAAGGCGGAAAAGCTGGGTTATACCAATGTGCGTGTGTTTCATGCCGGTCTGCCCGCGTGGAAGGCGGCCGGCCACATAATCGTCTCCGAATCGGCCGGTCTCAAGAATCTGGACAAACTGGACGCGTCCTATGTATTGATCGATCTTCGGTCCCGCGAAGACATTGAAAAGGGACACATTCCCAAGGCGGTTGCCGCTCCGGACGGCAACGTTGCCGCGTTGAAGGACCAGTTCCCCAAGTATAAGAAGGCCAACATCATCTTGTACAATGAGAATGGGGACTTGGAAGCCGCGACGCCGGCGTTCAAAGAGATCAACGGATGGGGCTACAAGATGGTGAGCGTCTTGTCCGGAGGTCTGGACGCGTGGCGGAAGGACGGGAGCAAGATCGCGACCGGACCTGCCGAGTCAAAGATCACGTATGTCCGGAAGTTCTTGCCCGGTGAAGTGGACCTGGACGAGTTCAAAGCTCTGTTGGCAAAGCCGGTCGGGGACGCGATCATTCTCGACGTTCGTCAAGCCAACGAAACGGCCGATGGAATCCTCCCCAATGCAAAGCCGATTCCTCTGGATGAACTCGAGGGGAGACTGGCCGAACTTCCCAAAGACAAGACGATCGTAATCCACTGCAGTACGGGGCTGCGGGCGGAAATGGCCCACACCGTGCTGAAGAAGGAAGGATTCTCGTCCAAGTATCTGAGAGCCAATGTGAACTTCGACAAGGAAAAGAAGGGGGAATACGCGATCACCGATTGACCTCGGCGTGTCGTGCACGATTCCACACATCACGGGGGGAGACTCGTCTCCCCCCCTCGTCCCACCTTGTAAAACCTCGACCGAGCTGATACTTTTTTGTGAGAGTTCTTCCCATCAGGTGCGAATGTACTAAAGGCGGTATTTCGATAGACGTCGACAGATCGAATCAATGCCTAAAAGGGGATCCGACTATGGGCATCTGGGATTTTGTCAAGAGCGAACTAATAGATGTCATAGAATGGTTCGACGACACGGGAGACACCCTCGTATGGCGCTTTCCCGACCAGGACCACGAAATCAAGAACGGGGCCAAACTGACCGTGAGAGAGGGACAGGCCGCGGTCTTCGTGAACGAGGGCCGTGTTGCAGATGTGTTCGGACCGGGGCTTTACCATCTGAACACCCAGAACCTTCCTATCTTGACCACGTTGCGATCCTGGAAATACGGCTTCGAGTCCCCGTTCAAGGCGGAAGTCTACTTCCTGAGTACTCGAAATTTTCTGGACCTCAGGTGGGGCACGCAGAATCCGATCATGATGAGGGATTCGGATTTCGGAGTCGTCAGACTCCGAGCATTTGGTACGTACGGTATCAGAGTTATCGATCCCACGGCTTTCATGAAGGAGGTTGTCGGAACTGAAGGCTGTTTCACGACTGATGAGATTGAGGGCCAATTGCGGAGTATGATCGTCTCGGCCTTTACCCATATGCTTGGTGAGGCGAAAATCGCCGCTCTCGACCTGGCCGCCAATTACAGAAGCATTGGTGACAAGGCTCGATCGGTGATGGAGGGGGAGTTCGAACAGTACGGACTGTCATTAACGAAATTCATTATTGAAAACATCTCCGTGCCTCCGGAGGTCGAAAAGATGTTGGATGTGCGGTCTCAGATGGGGATCGTGGGCGACATGGGGCGGTATACGCAATTTCAGACCGCTCAGGCCATTCCGGAAGCGGCAAAGTCGGGCGGCGCGGGTGAATTCATGGGAATGGGCGCCGGGATTGCCATGGGACAGAGGATGGCGGGAGCTATGGCCTCGAGCCTTGCCGAGCCGACACACGGTCCGTCGAGGACACCCAAAGAGGGATCTGCTCCGGCTCCACGGGAGGCAGGCGAAAGATACTGCTCCCAATGTGGAAACCCTTCCCCATCCGGTGCGAAGTTCTGCTCTGAGTGTGGGGCTCCTCAGCAGGCTGCCTGTCCGCAATGCGGCAGACCTGCCGAACCCGGTGCCCGCTTCTGTCAGGAGTGCGGAACCAATCTGCAGTAGCAGAGGCGCATGTGGTGAACGGAGTAATCAGGGCGGACATCCCGCGTTCTGCGCGGGACCCCTACAGAGCCCCCCGAACCTGTCTGCCTATAATCGGCCAATTCTCACGGAGTCCAGCAAAAAGATATGGGGCATGCTCAGGGCTCCTGCCTGGGAATGCCTGTCCTGAGCGCTCTTCCCGGTCTTGCCGGTTCATTTTTTCTTCTGCGGGGTGAACTTTAAGGACATTCCACATTCCCGCCACAGGCATCCATCACAGCCCCTTGGGGATCGCCTCCACGTCGCACTGATCGCCGAAGTTCGCGGCAACATCCTTCCGAAGCGCCTCCAGATCCGATTCAGCCTCAACTTCCACCACGAGTTCCCCATTGTCAAAGCATTTCAAGCGGCCGTGCCGCTCGAACACCTCGACGGCTTTCCTCGGGTCGATAGTGATCCACCCTTTCATCCGTCTTACGACCTCGGAACCGGAGAAGCCTCTCTCGATCACAAGATCTATTTCCCTGTTCTTTCCCTGCCATCCGATAACCGCGGGTTTCACGAGTACCGGCATGACCGGGTCGTGCATTGCCGCGCATCGGAACCAGACCTTGGCTCGTATCATGACGTAATCTCATCCTCCTGCACAACAAATTGTTCTTTCTTGGGTTTTGCCGGTAAGTACCCATACACTATTTGGCACGTCGTTATCAACAGATATCGGCATGACACAAAAAGGACTTTCCAAATCCATGGAACCGTGCTATAGATTAGAGAATTAAATGATCAATTTGATAAGAGAAAATCACTTGACAAAGCAGCCAAATATGAGCGCCTCAAAACGACTGACCGCACGAGGGACCGTGTGGGCACGTCTTACCGTGATTGGTGTCACCCTGAGTCTCTTCGCATTCTTCTGGCCGGCGACTCCTTGCCTCGCCGAACGCACGTCGGCTCCGCAGCGGAAGGTCGTCAAGGATACCCCGAAGCAAAAGCCCCATGCGAAGCCCGGGGCTCGCAAACTCCACAAGAAGGCGCAAAAAAGACCTTCCCCCGGGGTCGAAGCCAAGGCGGTCTACTGTGTGGACGTGAAACACAAGAAGATCCTTCTGGCGCGCAATGCCGACAAGAGATTGCCTATTGCGAGCTTGTCGAAACTCGTTACGGCCATGGTCACCCTGGATCACATGCCCCTCAGCCGAAAGGTGAAGGTCCCCCAAAACATTAATCGCGTGCCGAAGTCCGTGGTGGGACTCCTACCCGGAGATGTAGTGACGGTAAGGGATCTCCTGCACGGTCTACTCATGCGATCGGGAAATGACTGTGCAGAGACGCTTGCGTCGGCATATCCCGGCGGAAGGAGCGCCTTCATCAAGGCCATGAACGTCAAAGTACGCCGACTGGGCGCGAAGCACACGGTCTTCTACACTCCCAGCGGACTGGACAGCAAGAGAGCGCTCACGAAGGACGGCAAGAAATCCGTCCAGGTGCGGTCAAACGTGTCAACTGCCCGTGAGATTGCTCGTATCGCCAGATCTGCGTTTTCCAACAAGACGATACGATCCATTTGCGGGAAGAAATCCTATGTCATAGCCGGCAAGAAGAAGAAACACGGATATCGAGTAACCACTACCAACAAGCTCTTGCGAACCAACCTTCCCGTAGTAGTCGGAAAGACGGGGTATACGAACCGCGCAGGCCATTGCCTCGCCTCGGCCTTCACCCCCGGGAAAAACTTGTTCCTCATCGTTGTCCTGGGCAGTCCGGATCATTTCCGCGATACCCGCCTGGTGTATCGAAAGGCCTTGAAGAAGGTGAGGGAGCACGACAAGGCGAGCACCCGTCGAGTTGAATCGAACGAACCAAGACCGAAGTTGGCGTTCCATCGCAAGTAATAGTACATCAGCGTGCCCGCTCACATTTGAATAAGGGACAAAGACCACTCGCGCCCCCCATGATTCGCGGATCACAACTGACAATGAAAGCCTTTAATTGAAGAGGACTTCCGGGCTCAAGACAGGGCAGAGCCCGCAGGACAGGCATTCCCTGGCGGAGCCCTGAGCATGTCCCATATCTTTTTACCGGCACCGTACGGATCGACCGACAACAGGCAAACCGATTCGCGGTGCTGACCGACCAGTGCCCCGAAG
>JAVHLK010000010.1:12406-82025 GCA_031082285.1 Desulfomonilaceae bacterium | reverse complement strand
AGGTCTTCAACTCGATACGCCGGGAACTCCGAATCCCTACGCAGTACCCGTAGAAAAGCAGTTTGAGCATCATCCGAGGATGATAGGCCGGATGCCCGCCCGCAAGGTGGAGGTACTGATCCGTGATTTTACTGATATCCAGAGTATCGACCACGTCGCTTATGAACAGCGCAAGATGGTCGTCCGGCAACCACTTTCTGATGTCCGGAGGAAGCTCTAATGGCTTATCCGGCTCGTAATCTATGAATCGGTAGTCTTTCATGAAGACCGCTCATACAGCACTGTCCCGAAAATGTAAAGCGATAAGCGACAGGCTCCTAGTGCTTCGTTTCACAAATACGGTCGCGCATTCCCGTAAACGCTCGGCAGCGGCGGCCTCCCGCGTTCCGCGAAGGATTCAGATCGGTCCGACGGCCTAGAGCGAATCACGTCAGTGCCGGGTCAAGAGCCAAGCGAGCAGTTTCACGATCGTTCGCGAACAGGGTGCACACACGCATGAGCAATGAAAACGGAATCACCCGCAACTTCGTCCTCCCGGAGGACTTGGCCGAAGCGGTTGACGATCTGGCGGAGAAACTGGGAGAGTCGCCTCGAGACATCGTCATCGCTGCGGTGGAGCATTTTACCCGCATACCCGAGCAGCAGCGTCGAGCCGTTCTGAGAGGCGTTTCAATGCGTAGGAGAGGATGAGTTGGGATCGCGGGCCTCAAGCGGTCCATGTCTCAGGCACCTTGGCGTTATTGCCCCGATGGTCGTGGGGGCGGTCGCAACGTCCTGATCTCGGTTGCCTTTCTTATATATTCCTCAGCGGCCTCTTCGTTTCCCAGTTTCTTTTCAAGACGAGCAAGGTCGGTCAATACCGCGGCCGCCTCAAAATGTCGCGGGCCGAAATTCTTCTCCACTATCGCCAGCGCCTTCTTGTAGGTCTGTACCGCGTCGGCCGGCCGTCCCGCGGCGATTTGCATCCTCGCAAGGTTTTTCGAAACCGCGGCAACGACCGGTTTATCGGGTCCCACGGCTTTTTCCAGCGTATCCAGAGCCATTTCTTGCACGGCTACCGCGGTATCAAAGCGTTTCTGCTGCAAGTGGATCGATGCCAGATTGTTGAGTGAGGTGGCCACCGCGCGGGAATTCGGGCCCGCAGCCTTTTCCTGGACGGCAATGGCCTTCTGAGTCAGCGTCTCGGCCGCATCGAGATCCCCTTGGTCTGCAAAGAGTACCGCAAGGTTATTCATGATTTCCGCTACGGGCAGACGATTCTCCAGGGGTTTGTTCATGTCGAGATCCAGGGCTCTTGAGTAGTATTTCTCTGCCTCCCCGAAGTTCCGTTGTTGGTGATGGACTATTCCAAGATCTCCCAAGGCTCGGACAAGCGACGGATCTTCAGGCTCCAGCACTTTGAGCCTTATGGCGAGGGCTCTTTTCAGGAGATCCACAGCCTCTTTGAACTGACGACCGTTTGCGTACAGCCGGCCCAGAACCGTGCATGCCCTGGACACCCTCAGATCGTCGGGACCGAATTCCTTCTCGGCCAATTCAATGGCTTTTCGTCCGTAGGAGACTGCTTCATCGATCTTTCCGCGATCGAAACCGGCCGTTGCCTTCCCAAGGTAATCTTCCCAGGTTGCTTCCGATCCCAATGCCGGGGAACAGATCCATAGGCCGAAGCACACAACCGTTGAAGCTGCAGCCAGGATTCTCACGAAACCCATCACCGACCTCCCGTGGCATTTCGGTGAACGCGTTCCCATAGTATACCCACTCAGGATCGTGCACAAGCGCCAAACCGTTGGAGAGTTCGCCTGCACGCGCTTCGGACATGGAGGCCGCCCGAAGCCCGGAGACTTAATCCGAATGGAGCCCGAACAGGTCGAACATTGCGTTGCATCACGCTGCGTTGCATCCAACGCAATCGAAATTCTCTTTCTATGTTCGGCGGGCGGTGTTACAAATCAGTTGATGCGTGGAACCGAGTCTGGGCACTCAATACTCCGGGTCTCCCGGACGGGTGGACGACAAACGGGAAGGGTATTCGAGATGGCGGAGCAGGAGAGCCGACACAAGGCCAAGTTCCAGACAATTGTTGAGAATGCGCGGGAACTACAGGTACAAATCGCGGAACGCAAACGTACTGAGGACGCGCTGCGGGAAAGCGAGCAAAGGTTTCGCACCATCGTCGACTCGGCTACCGACTGCATCTTCATCAAGGACGAGTCGAGGCGGTACACCCTGATCAATCCCGCGATGGCCGACGTTCTGGGTCTGCCTGCAGAGCACATACTCGGCAAGACCGATGAACATCTCTTTGGCGGGCCCCACGCGGATCACTCACGTGATATTGATGTCCGTGTCCTCAAGGGGGAACGTATAGAGGAAGAGTACACGCGTATAATTAGTGGGATGCCCCTCACGTTTCTCGACACCCGGGTCCCCATGGTCATCCACAATAAGATCGTGGGGATTTGCGGAATCTCGCGAAACATCACGGACCGCAAGCGGCAGCAGACGGTTCCTCTCCTCATAGATCAGGAATACCGTTCGGAAGCGATGCAACTCACGATGAAGGCTGCAATGTTGGCGGCCCAAAGTGAATGCACCATATTACTGACCGGAGAAAGTGGTACGGGTAAGGATCACCTTGCCAGGTTCATTCACTCCCGATCGCCCTGGGCCGGCGGACCCTTTTTCGCGATAAACTGCGCTGCATTGCCTTCGGAACTGGCCGAATCCGAGCTGTTTGGGCACGAAGCGGGATCGTTCACCGGAGCGAATCGGAGGAAGAGGGGGCTTTTGGAACTGGCCGAAGGAGGAACGCTCCTGCTCGACGAAATCGGCGAGCTCTCGCCCAGTGTCCAGGCCAAGCTGCTCGCGTTCCTGGATACGAAGACGCTCACTCGGGTGGGAGGTGAAAAGAGCATAACCGTCAATGCCAGACTCATTGTGGCAACCAACAAGAATCTTCCGGAGGAGGTTGCGGCCGGACACTTTCGGGCAGACCTGTTCTACCGTTTGAACGTCTTTTCCGTCCATGTCCCTCCTCTTCGCGATCGAGTCGAAGACCTTCCGATCCTTATCGATCAGGTCTTGCAGCAGATTGCCGAGGAACTGCAGTTGTCACGACTTCCCTGGATCGCCCCCGAAACAATGGAAAAGTTGAAACGATATAGCTGGCCGGGGAACGTCAGAGAACTGAAGAACGTGTTGGAGCGGGCGGCCATCCTGTCGAGAGGGTCCGGATTGGACTCGGATTCGCTGATGTTGGAAGAAAAGGACGACGAGAGAGATCCGTTGATGTTCAGGGTCGCGGAGGGACAACCCTTGGAGGAAGCGGTGAAGGACCTGAAGACGTTTTTGGTCGCCCACGCCCTGCGTCGAACCGGGGGCAATCAGACCGCTGCGGCCCGCCTCCTTGGGGTGTCGCGTCACACGGTGATCAATTACCTCAAGGACGGACGGTTGAAGGAGTCCGTATGACTCATCGAGCGGCGACCAAATGCGTGATCTTCACTCGTTGAAGATCCGTAACCATCCGATATCACTACGTCTCACTCAAAGTGTAGATATTTGTCAACACTGAGCCTAGATTTGGGTGGGCTCCATTCCCTAGTTCATTCATGTCTTTGCGAACGCAACTCATTAATTTGACTAAGGCTTTCGGTCATCGGTCCGCCGCGACGATCAATGGCATGTAATATGCATACTCTCTAAAGATTCCACGTCATTCTCTTGTCGTGAACAGAGCTTCCAAGAGACGTCCCGCAACGTACGACATCGGGACGCCGCGGTTCTTCCCCGCATGGCAAGGGAAGATTCCGGAATCCCGATACTCCGTGGCTGATGTACATAACTTGGAGTCTGAGCGGGCGATTGTCGTGGTTTGCGGCGGATCCATCCGCGTCCGCCCCGCACGGGCCGCGACCAGAGGATGGACAATCAGTTCCCGTGCCTCGAACGGCACAGTTTGGAGACCGGTGAGCAATGCGATCATTCCATCGTACGGGAGAGACTCACATGGCTGGAGACCGACGGTCATTACGTTGCAGTGGAGGGCCTCATGTGGACCGGAAACGGTTCAATCAAAGTATTATCGAAGACCTTGCAGCGCGGGCCGATCAACTGAGACAAGAGCGGAGCGGTCGCGGGACGGCGGGCGAGCCCCCTGCGCCGGCGGGCGGCGAGTCCGAGAATTGCGGAACGTCCGATCGGTCTCAATCTTGTCGGTACGGCCGGGGATAACGAATGGCGGGATGGACTCAGGTTGTAGCGTTTGCGCTCGATGAACTGCGATTTGCCGTCACGCTGTCGCAGGTTGAACGCATCGTACGTGCAGTGGAAATCACTCCTCTGCCCGACGCTCCGAAGACCGTGCACGGGATCATCAATGTGGAAGGGAGAATCGTGCCGGTGGTGAACACTCGGAAGCGCTTGGGCATTTCCGAACGTGAGATTGAACTGGACGACCTCTTTGTCATCGTCAATGGGGACGGGCGGAGTCTTGCGCTTGTCGCGGACGAGGTTCTACCCGTACTAGAAATACCGGACAAGCTGCTTGTTCCGTCGGACGACGTGTTGCCGGGAAAAAGGTTTGTTCAGGGAATTGCCGACACGGACAATGGAATGATCATGATATTGGATATCGACAAAGCGCTTACTTACGAGGAGCATGGAGATCTCCAACGCATCGTCGGGGCCCTGAGCGAGGATTAGCATGGCGAAGGAACTCCCCCAACGGATGCTCGAGAAACTGAGTCGCGCCGTAGAAGTGCATTTGGGGTTGAGTTACCCTGAAGACCGCTTTGGCGATCTGTATCGTGCGGTATCTCGGGCGTCCCCCACACTCGGTGGCGGCGATCCGGACACGTGTCTGGAATGGCTTCTTGAGTTTCCGCACACGGCCGATCGGATTGAGATCCTCGCGGACCATCTTACCGTGGGGGAGACCTATTTCTTTCGAGACGGAAAGCTGTTCGGCACGTTTGAGCGAGAAGTTCTGCCCCAACTCATCGCGAAGCGCAGAGAACAGGGGAAGCGATTACGAATCTGGAGCGCGGGCTGTGCAAGCGGAGAAGAGCCTTTTTCGATCGCGATCGTGGTCAGCAGGGTCCTTTACGACCTGTCCGATTGGAACGTCACCATCTTGGCTACGGACATTAACCAACGTCTCTTACGAAAGTGCCGAGTGGGTGTGTACGGCCAATGGTCGTTCCGAGACGTGCCGCCCGAGATAACGAAGGTCTATTTCGAGAGTAAACGGATAGGACATGAAGTGATACCCGACATCAGAAAGATGGTTCGGTTCCGTCGTCTGAACCTGGCGAGAGATCCGTTCCCCGATCCGTCCACCGATACCCATGAGATGGACGTGATTTTCTGCCGCAACGTGCTTATGTATTTTTCCGAGAAGCGGCAAAAAGAGGTCCTTAAACGGTTAGGTCGATGCCTCGCCGGTGACGGCTGGTTGGTGGTGAGCCCCGCTGAGGCGCCGCTGGTGGATCATACTCGGTTCGAACAGGTCCACGTCCCCGGGGTCGTTCTCTTCAAGAAGCGAAGCCCGCAAGCCCCGGATGCTCGCTCCCTACCCGTTGAAGCGTGGGAGTCGGCTGATTGGAGGACGCAATTCCTGTCGTCCGAACAGTTCGAATTTCCCCAGGAATTTTTTGCCGTCAGTATACCGGAGGAGACGCTCGTGTATCCGGGTACGGAGAATCAGGGCCCGGAGAACGGTTCCGACGTGTCGGCGAACCCCTGTGCGGTCGGTATCGATCTCTTCCGGAAGAGCCGGTATGGCGACGCGATCGTTGCACTGCAACAAGCTCTTGAAGGAAGCCCCGTCCCCATGATCGAACATGCGGGAGCGATGGCCACATTGGCCAAGGCCTATGCAAACCTGGGAATGTTGGAGCCGGCCCACGAATGGTGCGAAAAAGCGGTGGCCGCCGAGAAGCTGAATCCGGAGCACCATTTTCTTCAGGCGACCATATGGGAGGAAATGGGCGATCTGGAGCAGGCTCGGATTGCACTGACCAGGGCTCTGTTTCTCGACCCGGATCTGGTGACGGCCCACTTTGCCATGGGGAATCTGGCCAGGCGTCAAGGGAGAGCATCCGATGCCGATCGGCACTACAGGATAGCCCTGGAATTACTGGCCACATACGATGAAGCGGATACGTTGCCCGGTTCGGATAGTCTGACGGTGGGTAGGCTCATCGAGGCCATCCAGGCAATAATGGTCGGGGAGACTGCATATGGACAATCCTGAGTCCTTGGAGCTTGATGTCCGGGTCGAGGCCGACACGGGGACGGACCATTCCGTGAATGCGGGACGTCGACAGCCTCGCGGCATGCACAACGGCCCGAGTGCGCGGTCGGTCAAGACCGTTCCGGAGGAGGAAAAGCGGCGGATACTGAGAGAGCGGGCCCGGCGTCTTGCCCGCAAACGAGATGCCGAGGAGGATAAGGATGAAGCTTGCCTGTCGGTCATCGGGTTCAGGCTCGGCGAGGAAAGGTACGCGGTTGAGGTGGGTTTTGTGAGGGAAGTATATGCGCTGAGGGACCTCACGCCGGTTCCCTGTACACCGCGACATATTCTGGGTATCGTCAATGTTCGAGGACAAGTCGTTTCGGTAACGGATATGAAGGTCTTGTTCGGTCTCCCCGGAAACGGCGTACGGGATGACTGCAGGGTGCTGATACTCAGTGATGAGGTTATGGAAATGGGCATCCTCGTTGACGAGGTGTTCGGAGAGATGAGGATCCCCATGGAAAAGATCCGGTCTCAGATGCCCGCACCCAAGAGCATAAAGCAGGAATACCTGAGAGGGGTCGCGCAGGATCGTCTTGTGGTTTTGGATGCCGCTGCACTACTCTGCGACGAGCAAATCGTGGTTCATGAGGAAGTCGGCGATTAGGTGAACCTTCCGATGACGCCGATGCGTGGGCAAGGATCGGCGCTCCGGGAAACGGCGGGAGATCGAGTGATGCCCAAGAGTGACGAGGAATTTCTCAAGAAACTGTTCGCTGCTTTCAGAGTGGAGGCCGAGGAACATCTGAGGGCCATCGGCAACGGCCTTCTGGAAGTCGAGAAGGGATCGGGAGGGGACGACGAGAAGGAACTCATAGAGACGATGTACCGCGAGGCGCACAGCCTTAAGGGAGCGGCCCGATCGGTGGGTATGATGGAGATCGAGGCCGTGTGTCAGGGCGTGGAGAGCGTGTTCGCCAAACTCAAGTCAGGCGTGGTGAAAGGTTCGACGGAGTTGTTCGATACGCTTCACCGTGCGACGGACATCATGACGGGCCTGCTGGCCGGCGCGCAAGGCGTTGAAATGGAGGCGATTGTCGGGGAATTGCGCCGGTTCGAACGTTCCCGGGCGGAAGAGGAAGAGGCAGGTCTCCGGGGAGGACCCGAGGCTTCGTTCCATGGAGAATCCGAGACCGCGGAAGCCCCCGACTGCGAAGAGCCGGTTCATCCCCCGAACGATGCGGTTCGGCAAACTTTCGGCCCTGCAACGGAGCCTGCCGTTCAGGTACGGACGGAATCTCAGGGAGAAACATTGAGGAGAGAGCGCACATCCCATTGGGATACCATAAGGATTTCAGTCAGCAAGCTCGATCCGCTTCTGCGCCGGATGGGAGAAATGATTTCCGTCAAACTCACCGCCGGCCAACGGGTGACGGATCTCATGGCGCTTTTGAACTCCATCGATGAATGGAAGCAGAAATGGGCGGCTTTTTCATCGGATGGGAAATCGCTCGGACGTATGGTTCTTACGGAAGATCGGGAGAAGGTTTCGTCGGAGACGTCCCGGAACTTGGAGAAGATCGAGGAGTTCGTGGAGTGGAACGAGCGCTGGATCAAGACGATGGAGGCCGAAATGCGTGAGGTTGCAAAGGCTGCGGAAGCTGATGCACGATTGCACGGCACCATGGTGGACGATCTTCTGGACGACATGATGAGCGTTCTGATGCTGCCTTGTTCGACGATACTGGAAATTTTTCCCAAATTGGTACGGGACCTTTCGCGGGACAGCGGCAAGGACGCGAACCTTGTCATTCGCGGAGGAGACCTTGAAGTGGACAGGCGCATTCTCGAAGAGATGAAGGATCCGCTGATTCATCTTCTCCGAAACTCCATAGATCACGGTATTGAAGGGCCGGACGAACGGGAACGAGCCGGGAAACCGAGACAGGGTACGGTGACGATCGCCATATCGCAGATGAGCGGCAAGCAGTTGGAGATGATTGTGTCGGACGACGGCGCGGGAATAGACACGACACAAGTGCGGGAAGCCGCGACCCGTCAAGGACTGCTGACCGAGCAGGAAAAGTACGCTGCGGATCGTCAGGATGCGTTGTCGCTGATGTTTCGATCCGAGGTCTCCACAAGTCCCATGGTGACGAGCATTTCAGGCAGGGGACTCGGCCTGGCGATCGTGCGGGAAAAAGTCGAGACCCTTGGCGGCAATATTTCGGTATCCACGGAAGCGCACTTCGGTACCACGTTCCGTATCGTTTTGCCCATTACTCTTTCCACGTTCAGGGGAATTCTCGTAAAAGCTCACGATCGGCAGTTCGTTCTGCCAACGGCCAATGTGGAGCGGGTTTCCAGAATAAAGAAGGAGATGGTCAAAACTGTAGGGAACACGGACACCATTGAGATGAACGATTATGTGGTTCCTCTGGTGAGGTTGGGAGAGATCCTTGAGATTCCCAGGCCCGAGAAAGGGAATGGCGACTCGCAGTACATACCGGTCCTGTTGTTGAGGTCCGGCGAAACCCTGGTCTCCTTCAGCGTGGACGACATACTGCAGGAACAGGAGGTGCTTGTGAAAGGGTTGGGAAGCCAGCTGTCCCGCGTACGGAATGTGGCCGGCGCGACCGTCCTGGGTTCGGGCAAGTTGGTTCCCATACTGAGTGTTTCCGACTTGATCAAATCAGCCGTGAGACGGAGTTTTGAGACGACGACCCGCCGGGTGGAAGCACAGGCGCTCATCGAGAAGACCAAGTCTATCCTTGTGGTTGAGGATTCCATCACGTCACGAATGTTGTTGAAGAACATTCTGGAGTCCTCGGGTTACGACGTCACCACTTCGGTCGACGGGGCCGAAGCATACAGCGCCCTGAGGACTCAAGACTTCGACCTTGTCGTGTCGGACATCGAGATGCCCAGAATGGACGGGTTCGAGCTCACGAGCGCCATCCGGGCCGACGAGCACCTGAATCACTTACCGGTGGTCCTGGTTACGTCCCTCGGATCCCGCGAAGATAAGGAACGCGGGATCGACGTGGGAGCAAACGCCTACATCGTAAAGGGCAGTTTCGACCAGAACAACCTATTGGAAACCGTGGCCAGGCTCATTTGAATGAAGGGCATGCCGTGACAAAGGTACTCATAGTCGAGGATTCGGCCGTATCCCGCGAGGTGCTGACGCGAATCCTCTCATCCGATCCTGAAATCGAAGTCATAGGAACCGCGAACAACGGTGAAGAGGCGTTGAGGTTTCTCGAGCGGAGTACGCCCGACGTGGTTACCATGGATATCATTATGCCTCGCATGGACGGGTACGAGACCACCCGAAGAATCATGGAAAGCAGACCCCTGCCCGTGGTCGTCGTGAGTGCAAGCGTGTCGCGGGAGGAAGTGCGCAAGTCATGGAAAGCGGTAGACGCAGGTGCCGTGGCCGTACTGGAAAAACCCGGCTTTGGCGATATCGGCGTTAAGGGAGGCAGCGCAGAGAAACTGATAGAAACCGTGAAGATCATGTCTCAGGTCAAAGTGGTGGGTCGCAGAGCCAGACCGAAAGACGTCGCGGGATTGCCGGCTGCTCCGCCTCCAACCTTCGAGACCGTCCATCCTTCAGCCGGCAAGATTCAAGTCGTTGCGGTCGGCGCTTCGACCGGCGGTCCGCCTGCAATTCGTGAAATCCTGGCACGACTGCCATCGAATTTCGGTGCTCCCATCCTGATCGTCCAGCACATTACTCCCGGGTTCACCCAGGGCTTCGTCGATTGGCTCAACGGCGTCAGTCCAATGACGGTTCAGACGGCTCGTGACGGCGAGCGGGCCTTGCCGGGAAACGTGTATGTCGCGCCCGACCGCTGTCAAATGGGCATAGACCGCGGTCATGTGCTTCGTGTCCAGCGGGATGACCGCAGGGGCGCCATAGCTCCGTCGGTTGCATCGCTGTTCAAATCAATTGTTGAGGCTTTTGGAGACCGATCCCTTGGAGTGCTTCTCACGGGAATGGGACGGGACGGCGCCCGGGAACTGAAGCTTATGAGAGACAGAGGCGCACCGACCATAGCGCAAGACAAGGAGAGCTGCGTCATTTACGGGATGCCGGGTGAGGCGATGAAACTGGACGCGGTGAAGTATTCTCTTCACATCGAGCGGATAGGGGAGATGCTCTGCAGTCTGGTCATGGGAAAGAGAGACTGAGGACATGGCGTGACATCGGTCCGTCGGCCGGAGAACCGCATGCGGTGGTTCCCGGAAGAGAGACTTGACGCAGAGAGGAACAGGAGGACAGGTTCATGGAGCCCGGCGGTATTGGCGGCAAGCCCCCCGGATGGATTCTCGTCGTGGAAGACAGCCTCACACAGGCGATGCTGCTGCAGCACTTTCTCGAGGAGAGCGGTTATCGAGTCTTGAGAGCCGCGTCGGGAACCGAGGCGATCGGCTTGCTGGAGACCGGAACGCCCGCGCTCATCATCAGCGATATCGTCATGCCCGGCATGGACGGATTCGAGCTTACCCGGAAGATCAAATGCGATGCAAAACTCAAACGTATTCCAGTGATTCTCCTCACGGCCCTGTCCGATCCACAAGACGTGATTCGAGGACTCGAAGCTGAAGTGGATTTCTACATAACAAAGCCGTACGACAAAGACTTCCTGCTTTCAAAAGTGGATTCGGTGATCGCCAATCCCCTTCGCAAAGCAAACGGACGAGAAACGTTGCCCCTCCAGATAAGCATCTGGGGGCAAATCCACTCGGTCGACGTGGATCCCGAACATGCCCTGAGTTTTCTCGCTTCAACCTATGAAAACGCGATTCAGATCAATCAGGAACTTCAAAAGGAAATCACCGAGCGAAAGCGCATCGAGGGAGAACTCCGAATCACGGTGGAACGGCTCAAGCAGATGGAATCCATCATTGAGATAAGCCCGGCGGTGGCGTTTGTTCGGCGCGCCTCCGACAACTGGCCCATTGAATTCGTCTCGGACAATGTCTTGCAGTTCGACTACGAGTCGGAGGATCTCTTGGCGGGTGAGATCACCTATGGCGACATCATACATCCGGATGACCGGGCAAGAGTCTTCGCAGAGGTCCTGGCATGCGCCAAGGACCCGGACATTGAGGAGTTTAGTCTGGAATACCGCATACTCACGGGGTACGGCGAGCAGCGCTGGGTTGACGATCGGACCTTTGTCAGGAGGGACTCCAAAGGAGTCGTCACACATCTACAGGGGATCATTCTCGACGTCACCCATCGCATGAACGGAGGATAGTCCGGGAAGTGAACGGTTGCGGTATTCCTCCAAAGATCCCCGTGACCGACGTGGTCAATGCCGTGAGTATATCTTTCAATCCGCATCAGGGGAGGTCCGGGAATGAAGAGTACGCGGCACGCAAAAGCGAAAGGCCCGGTCGCCGATCGACTCGGCGTTGATTCATCGGCGAGTCTCAAGAAAGGATTGCCTCGGATGGTCAGGAACAACGTCCCGATACTCCTTGTCCACGCGGATCAGGCCTCCGCAAGATCTCTTGCCGACTCTCTTGAGCAGACCGGGCTTTCCGTCTTCATTGCTCGGGACGGCAGCCATGCGATGTCAATTCTGGAGTTTCGTGCATTCGGAGTACTGGTTATAGACATAGATCCCCCCGTGGACGAGCGTGCGGACTTGATCGGTTGGTCGCTGCGACTCTGTCCCAGGCCGAGAATCGTGGTCGTGGGAAGCAGCATTCCCCGGGAACAGGAACATGCCGTGCTCAACCGCGGCGCGGGCCTCGTCCTGCGCAAACCGGTGGACATACAACTGTTGCTCGATTTCATTCGGCGGGCACGCACGCGAAGCTCGTTCACCGGCACTGTTGAAGGCGTTGATATCTTGGAGTATTTGCAGTTCGTCATGCTCAGTGGGAAGACCACCATTGTAGAGGTGACCTCAACTTTGGGTACGGATGGACGGATCTTTCTCATGAACGGTCAAGTGGTGCATGCCGAGTGCGGCGTCCTCAGAGGGGTCCAGGCTCTGTATCGCTGTCTGTGCTTTCGCGAAGGAACGTTCGCGCACCTACCGTGGTGCGAACCGGAACAGACGACGATCAACGTGCCGGGAGAGTTGTTGCTCCTGGAGGCCGCACGAAAACGGGACGAAGCGTGGGGCGGTTCCCCCGGTTTGGATTGATTGGGACCGCGGACTACGCTGCCGAGAGACCGTCGTGCACACGAACATGGACATGGTTTGGGTGATACCGAGTCTGTCGATTGGTCGGTAAGCCGGGCCGACGGGCCCCTTGTCACCTAGTACGGATGAACGGTGAAGCGTCGGCAGGGAACTCGGGTGAAAGGTAGGGCCGTTACCGGCCTCCAGGGCACCGGACTTCTCGGGCAGTCGAGCCCGGGCACGATATCGTGTCCGAACGAATTCCAGGGCACGGGAGGCTGCGCGGACAGGCAGTAGGCATGGCAATCATACGATTGAAATCGGGCGAAATCCAGTGCAAGATCGTCTACTACGGACCTGGGCAATCGGGAAAGACCACAAACTTGATTACCATACATAAATCTGTGGGCAGAAGAGCTCGAGGGGAGCTCATATCGATCAACACCACCGGTGACCGAACAATCTTTTTCGATCTGCTTCCCTTGGACTTGGGCACCATCAGGGACATGGGCATCAAGATTTCGGTGTACACGGTTCCGGGACAGGTTCATTACAATGACACTCGGAAACTCGTGCTCAAAGGGTGTGACGGCATCGTTTTCGTAGCCGATTCATCGAGGGACAAGAGAAACGAGAACATCGATAGCCTGGTCAACCTCGATTACAATCTGAGAGAAATGGACAGGGAGCTTGCCGAGATTCCGCTCGTGCTTCAGTACAATAAGCGCGACCTGAACAGGAACGGTGTACGTACTCTCCCGCTGGACGTCATGGATAAGGATCTCAATCCGACGGCCAAACTCCGGCGGTTCGGGGCAAGTGCCCTGTACGGAGACGGTGTCAAGGACACGTTCAAGGCGATTTGCATGTTGACTGTTGCCGACGTGTGTCGCCAGCTCATCTGACAAGGTGGTTGAGAGAATGAACTCAAGGCGTGCACCGCAGTCGGTGAGTGTGCCGAAAATTCCCGTCGCTCGGACAAAAGAGGTCGGTGGAATGGTAGGAGCATCTCACTTGACTTGCACGTGGTTGTATGGAATGGTTTCGGACAAACCGTTTCCGCTCCCTGCAAACGTTCCCCATCTCGGAAACGCAAGACCCGTGCACTTCCCGTTGCCGAGGCGTTCGAGTGACACTGAGTGTTCGGGCCGTTTGCTCGCCTGCGTCGCCCGCACCGGCCCCATCAGGTCGATGGGGAAGTGAGACCTTAAAGATGAAAGAAGATCGCTTCCATGAACTGGTTTCGGACCTCACGGTGGCTATTCGTGCCAAAGAGAAAGGGCGTCGGAAGGTCGTTCGGCGTTGGTCCCAGACACAAGAGTCTTCGGAAAGTCATCATCCCTTCGGGTCGCAGGTAATCATTTATACCCGCGAAAGTCACGGCGGTTTTCAGCCCACCTTCGTGAGCGACAATGTGTCGTCACAGCTTGGTTATGCCCCCGACGAACTCACGCGGGAGATGTTCTTTTGGGAGGACCGCATTCATCCCGAGGATGCGGGACGCGTGCTGAAGGAATTGCCTCGGGTTCTCAAGACGGGGCACGAGGTTCTCAAGTATCGTTTTCGTCACAAGAACGGAACCTACGTGCTGATACGTGACGAACTGAACCTGGTGAGGCACAACGGAGATTCGTCGGGCGAGATACTTGGTTCATGGATAGATATCACCGAAAGCGAGGAGACCGAGGAGGAACTTCGCCGGACTCTGGCGCGCTGTCGTTCCCTGATTCGTAGTTCCCCGCTGGGAATGGTTTCCTTTGACGGTTCGGCCGAAATAACCGAATCCAATCCGGCAGCCGCGGACATCCTGGGATTTCCGTTTCACGGAAAGATGGACCTGCCTGATCTTTTCTCACTTCTGCCGGTGTTTGAGTGCGGCATTTCCGAAGCGATATTCAGGTGCCTGGAGACAGGAGAAGGCGGTGTCGGGCACTTGCAGTACAGAAGCAAGACCGACCGGGACGTACACGTCAAGATGCGAGTCATGCCCGTACGGGATGGCACGGGAACCATCACCGGTGCTCATGCCTTTGTTGAAGATGTGTCCGATCAGAGAAGAGCGGAAGATCTGATCGTACGTTCGGAGCGTCTCAAGGTCCTGGGGCAGATTGCGGGCGGCATTGGCCACAATTTCAGCAACCTCCTGCAGATTCTTTCGGGCAACGCCAACATGGCGCTTACGAGTCTGCACCTGAAGGACTATCACGGTCTGGAGAACAATCTTAAGCAGATCAACGAGAGTACTCGTTCGGCCACGGAAGTGGTCAGATGGATTCAGCAGCTTGGACGCCACTCGAGTTCGACGCACACGATTCAGAAAGAGGTCTTTGACCTTTCCGACGTCGTGGGGGAAGCGATCGAGATGTGTAAGCTCTGGTCGAAAACCGAGCTCGAACGGAACAATATCCATATTTCGTATGAACTGGATCTTCATCCGGGGTGCCACGTGAGCGGCGTGTCGGATCAGCTTTCATGGGTGGTCCTCAATTTCTTGAAGAATTCGGTGGAAGCATTGCCTGCCGGAGGCACTATCAAAGTCAAGACCCGTATTCAGGAGGACCAGGTAATCCTCTCAGTCACCGATAACGGTGTCGGCATACCGCCCGAAGACATCAAGAAGCTGGCTCAGCCTTTCTGGAGTTCAAAGGTAGGGCATGCAGGAATGGGACTCGCATTCAACGGCGAGATCATGCGACGGCACGCCGGATCCATGGGTGTCAGACGGGGCAAACCTCACGGCGCGGCATTCAAGGTGAGATTACCCTTTATCCTGGATCCGTCCGAAGAACGGAGGGCGATTGCCGAACTATCGCTTGAAAAGGGGTTTCGTATCCTTCTCATCGATGACGAAGTACCAGTGGTCAGAATGTTCGAGAAGGGATTAACCTTGCTCGGCCACACGGTCTTTCCGACGTTTTCCGGTCGCAAAGGGCTCAAGCTCTTCAAGGAAACTCCGGTCGACGCAGTGGTGTGCGGCCTGGCGATGCCGGAGATGAACGGCTGGGAGGTGGCCTCTGCCATTCACGCCCTGTGTGCGAAACGAGACACGACCAAACCTCCGGTGATCATCTTGACCGGCTGCGACACTCAGCCCGACGAGAAGGAGAGAGCGGGACACGTGGGGGTGGACAGGTGCCTCAATAAACCGATTGCCGTGCCGAAGCTGCACGATATCATAACCGAGGAAATCGGAAGGGCATCGGATGACTCAGCGTTCTCGGGCCGTATCGAGGGAGTGGATCTTCTCGAGTACATGCAGTTGCTCCTGTTCAACAGCAGGAAGGTGGTGCTGGAAATCGTTTCCAGAAGCGGGACCACCGGCCGTGTGTATGTCGACAAAGGAGAAATCGGACACGCGGAATGCGACGATCTGGAAGGGGAACAAGCTCTGTTCAAGTGCCTCGCGTTCAAGGGCGGGAGTTTTTCAACGCACCCGTGGAGGCGACCCACACGATATAGTATCAAGAAGTCGGGACAGGCGCTTCTCATTGAAGCCGCGAGACGGAGAGACGAGATGAGGAACGGTACGCATTCGTCGTGAACCCGACGAATGCGCGGTGACCGGACACGGGAGGAGCCGGCATCTACGGCAGAGACGCAGCCGGAGACGCGGTCAACCGGTCCGACGATTTTTTATTCGGTGCGGGGAGTACGATCAGATCCGTACCATTGCGTCGGCGCCGGCTACTGGATTTGGAGAACTACTATGGAGAACATTTCCGTGTTGGTGAGGAGAATCTTGGACGGCACGCCGGGGGTAAAGGCGGCGGTGGTGATCGACAGCGACGGAATCCCGATCGCCATTGAAGGCGACATCGACATGGAGCCGGAAGACCTCGGGGCCATGCTGGCGTCGGCCTTTCAGTGCTATCAGTCGCTCGGAGACGGCCTCGGGCAGTTCTACTGCGAGATGGTGATGGCCGAATTCGACGGGCTCAACGTGGCCCAGCAAATGATGCCCAGAGGATCTCTGGTGCTCGTCGCAGACAAATCGTGCCCCATGGGAGTCATTCGCATTGCAGTCAGGACCGGCAAGCAAGCGCTCTTCGAGGTGATGGAGACCACGGCCAATGCCAGGGGACGTTTCATGGAAGAACACAAGTTTCGCTTGCCCAAGACGGGGACTTCCGGTGACAAGCCTCATCCGGTGAGCCTTCTGTCCTTCCTGGAAAAGAAGAAGAAAGGATGACGACCATTGAAGGTAGTTGGAGATAGGATCTACTTGAAGCTCATTTTTTTTGGTACCGCGCTGGCGGGAAAGACCACGGCTCTTGAATGGATTTTCTACCACGTCATCCCCGATGAGATGAAGTTGGTCAAGGAGCTGAGGCAGGTCAAGACCTCCTTCGGTCAGACTTTGCTGTTTGATTTCGCGCCGATCGAGATATCACAGAATGTGGTAACTCGCATGTTTTCCGCAACCGGCCAAGATTACTACAAGGGCACCCGCACAAAAGTGTTGGGCGGTTCGGACGGGATCTTTATCGTGATCGATTCCCAGAAGGAACAGCTCGACAACAACTTAAAGATACTCCGGGAGTTGTGGAAGTGTCAGCAGGAGATGGAAGGTCTGGCCGATGCGGAGATCGTGGTTCTGTACAACAAGAACGACCTGGAAGAGATTCACTCAATGGAATTTCTTCAGGAATACCTAGGACTGGAACGGCATGAGGGCTTTTCAACCTGCGCGCTCACCGGGCACAACCTGGAGGACGCCTTGATCGCCATGCTCAAGAAACTCACTGCCAGACTCCAAGCCGGCGGCTTTGATGTGGAATGACAATCCTCGGTGAAAAAATTGAAGACGCGGTCGAAAAAGGACTCGCCATCCAGGTGGTGTTGGCCGATCCGGACGGCTTTGTTCTGGACAATGACGGATACGTGTACGATCCGGACGAGTTGGTTTCGGTTTTCATGTCGACTCAGCAGCAGATGTCCGATGGAGTGCTCAGGTTCGATTTCGGTCAGATTTCCGAGTTCAGTTTTCGCCTGGTGGGCACCGATACCACCATTGCCTGTCGCCGCGTCTTCTGGCCCGACGGCGGCTGCCTGGTGGTGGTCGTGGTCCCGGCCGGCGCAACCCCCAACCTGATCATCGCGGACGCGATTCGATCGTACAAGAGATATCTGGATGGCCACCGTAAAGCCCTGCGCGATGCGTGATCCGCGGGTTCTTGGGTAGATGAGGCATCCGTAAGTGATTCTCATCCGGCGCTCCATCCCATCGACATATCCGGTCGACTACCGAAGCTTTGACACAATGACTCCGCAGACGGGACACTCGGCATATTCTTTGCCTTGAGGCCTTCCACACGCCGGGCATATCCAGGCGGCTTTTTCCCGCTGCTTCCGTTCCATCCGTTTTGCCTTGAATTCCGAGACATTGGTGCCGCACGTGGGGCAGACGTCAAACTCCATTGTCTGAGGGACGCCGCACGCAACGCAGTTTGACGGGACATCGGTGTCACGTTTGGCAATATACGATCGGTCCAATCCGTGTTGCCGTAGGATTCCAAGGACGTCGACCGTGCTTTCCGTCCACGGCATGCGTGCGTCGATCTCCCGTTGCGACACTACCTCCGCGTCCACAAGTTGACGAAAGAGGCTCTGCAGTCCTTTGGCGGAGAGTCTGTACTTCTCCATGAGGTCCGCATCGGGTACTCCGGACCGCACATCTCTTGCAGCCTCTTGTGCATTGACCGTTCGACCGGGACTTTTCCCACCGCCAAGTGCGGACTGTCGGTCCCCGGTAATGCCCACGTCCCCCAACGATTCCGGCGTCCTCTGGTCTATCTCCTGCCGGGTGACGACCCCCAACAGGATGAGTTTCTTGAAAAGACTCTGAAGTCCCTTGGCGGATAGGCCATACTTTGCCATAAGAGTCTGGTCGTCCGTACCGGAGCGAATATCCTCGAGAGCTTGTTTGGCGTCGATCTTGGGTTTGGCCATAAGTCTCCTCTCTGCGTCGCAACGAGTCTTCGCAAGAACCGGAAAGATACGACCGGAACATGGTCGGTGTTCCAACCATACTTCGGAATGAGAGCACATTCAGTCGTTGCGGCATTGATGTGTGACCGAACTTACGCAACGCGGCACTCGGTCTCTAGAGCTCCTTGCCTATTGAGAACGCTTTTCCCAGGTACTTGCCGATGCCGTAATAGCCTCGGGTATCGGGGGCCCACAGCATCGGCTTGACGCGCTCGATACTGCCGCGGCCTTTGTCGTCCAACAGATCTTCGTCCACTTTGATGTCCATGATTTCGCCGATGAACTGTGTGTGGAGGCCGATCTTGTGCGTGTGGACAACCTTACATTCCACGACGAAAGGAAATTCCTCCACGTACGGAGCATCAACGATCTCACTTTTTTTCGCGGTCAATCCGACTGCCGCGAACTTATCTTCATTTTTCCCCGACACGATACCGAAGTAGTCGACTTCCTTGACATAGGACTCCGGTGCAATGCTTATCGTGAAAGCTTGTCGCGCGACCAGGTTTCCATAGGTATACGTGGCTTCTCTCACTGATATCGTGACGCATGGAGGTTGAGAACAGCAGATGCCTCCCCACGCAGCGGTCATGACATTCGGCTTGCCCTCTTTGTCATACGTTCCCACGACGAGAACAGGAGTGGGATAGAGTATGGTTTTTGCTCCAACGGACTTCTTCATGATCTGCCTCCCGTCTTAAAATTGAACCGGAATTCGTGCGTATTCCGGAAGGTTCCCGAATCACCCGGTGCGTGCGGGGATCGGCTTCACAGCCGGATCGCCGGCGGAAAGTCGCCGATGGTTCCGACCCCGTGAGGACCCTCATGGTACGTTGTTCCTTTGCCGCGTTGTGGGCCCTAACACACATCTGCATCCTCTATGCCCAAAGACTTGATGTAGTGGATCATCGAATAGCGTGATATACCCAGGTCCCGAGCCGCCTTACTCCTGTTGCCGGCGTTGCGCTTCAGTGCCTCAATGACGAGCTTGCGTTTTACGCCTGCGACCACTTCATTGAGCGTCTCATTTGGCGGCGTTTCCCGGGCGGGGGTCGGTTGAGTATCCTCGCCGCCCCCGAATTCGGCCAAATCCAACTCCAAAGTTCTTCCCTTCGACAGGATAAGTGCGCGCTCCAGCACATTTCTCAGTTCCCGAATGTTTCCGGGCCAACTGTAGTTGCGCAACCGTTCCATGGTTCTCGCATCGATGGCCGGTACATACTGCAGTTGCATCTCCGCGATCAGCCGAGAGATGATTTGCGGCACTATGACGGGGAGATCGTCTTTGCGCTCGCGCAGAGGCGGAATTTGAATTGCCAGCACATTGAGACGGTAATACAGGTCGGTACGAAAACGCCCTTCGTTTACCTCGCGTTCCAGGTCACGGTTGGTGGCCGCGATGAGTCGGGCATCGATGGTGACGTTCTTTTCTCCGCCCAACTTGGTAAATGACTTTGTGTCGAGAAACGTGAGCAGCTTGGCTTGCAGACCGAGAGACAGCTCGCCTACTTCATTGAGGAGGAGCGTGCCCCCTTCGGCCAGTTCCAACAGTCCTCGTTTGCGGCCTCGTGCCCCGGTGAATGCTCCCGGTTCATGCCCGAAGAGCTCCGATTCGGCAAGTTCCGGAGCCACTGCGGCACAATTCACGGAGAAGAAGGGGCCCCCCGCCCTACGGGAGTGATCGTGGATGTACTTCGCCATGTAGTCCTTGCCGCTCCCACTTTCGCCGGTAAGCAAAATAATACTGTCGGTTTCCGCGGCCCGCAGAGCCTCGCTGAGAGTGGCCTTCATCGATTCGGAGGGATAAGGCCGATCCGCCACCTGGACCGCGGCAAGCGCACTTCTTCGTTCGGTAATGTCGCGGGCAATTCCACACAGGCCGATCACGACGCCGCTGTGATCTCTTATGGGCACCTTGGTTACATGAAACGTGGTCGGCACGCCATGGACGGGCCTGGTGTGCTCTTCGTCGACCGGATTTCCCGCAATGACCCGGGAATCGACTTCCCGAGAGTGGGCCGCGATCTCTGCACCGAACAGACTCTCGTCCGATTTGCCGATGAGTGACCGGGCAGGTGTGTTGAAGAGACTCTCCATGGCCGGATTGACGTGAGTAAATCGCAGCGACGCGTCCTTGATGAATATACAGTCGCTCGCGCTCTCAAAAATGGCCCTGAAAAGCTCCTCGCTCTCCCGCAGCCGTTGTTCCGCACGTTTCCTATCCGTAATGTCGAGCATGATTCCCAGCACGTACATCGGTCGCCCGTCTTCGTCGCGAATGATATCCGCTTCGTCGCGGAACCACGTGACTCGATCGTCCCCGCCTATGATTCGGTATTCGGCGATGAACGGTTCGCCTTTTCCCCGACTGCGGGATCGACCGGCAAGAACCTTATCCCGATCGTCTTGGTGGAGATGCTCGCTCCAGAAGTGAGAGGCAACCGCGTCGCCGGCAATTGTCGTTCCGAGGTAAGTTTCGGCCTGAGGGCTTACGTAAACCACCGTGTTCGCCTCGTCCACTTCGGTAATATAGGTAATCGCGGGAATGTGCTCCACAAGGGTTCTGTACTTGGCTTCGGTCTTCCTCAGTTCCTGAACGGTAGACTCGAGCTGAAGGGTCCTTTCCCTCACGCGATTCTCCAATTCGTCTCTAGCCCGCTCCAATTCGCTCTGCGTGCGTTTCAGCTCGGTGATGTCTACGGCGACTCCTCTCATTCCCAAGATTTCGTCCTGTCGTCTGATGGGGAGGCCATGGAAAACCACGGTAAAGGTGGAGCCGGAACGATGCCGCATAGTGTATTCGCTGCCCGAAACTCTCTCGCCGGAAAGCACTCGATTCATGGATTCGATCAGTCTGTCACGTTCCTGGGTGACTACGGTGTCGGTGACCTTAAGACCTGCTTTCACATCTTCGGCAGTGTAACCCAAGGCATCCATTCCACAGTGATTGATGAAAGTGAAGGTGCCTTGACGATCGACTTCGTAGACGGTCTGGGGAAGGAGTTCCGCCAACTCTCGAAATCGCCGCTCACCTTCCTTGAGTTGTTTCTGCAAACGGGCCTTGTAGAGCGCCATTTCAATAGTGGACTGCAGGTCTCTCTCAGTCAGGGGCTTGACCAGGTAACCGTACGGCTCCGTCAACTTTGCTCGTTCAAGTACGCTCCGATCCGCGTACGCGGAAAGGTAGATCACCGGGATATCATAGCCGGCATGAATTTGTCTTGCGGCTTCGATTCCGTCCATGTCTCCGGCCAGCATAATATCCATCAGAACCAAATCCGGCCGGGTTTCTCCGGCCTTCCTTACCGCGTCCTCCCCCGTCGCGGCCAATCCCACAACGGCATATCCGAGACTCTGCAAGGTCTTCTCGACGCCCTTGGCCACCATTCCTTCGTCTTCCACAATAAGTATCCGGTATTTCATGAAAAGATCCGTGAGATTCAGCGGGTAACACGCTCCCAACAAGCGGGCAATGCTCCCGGTCAGCCCCTGGAAATGAGATAGGCGATATATCCCACGTAACACGCGAGCAGAATACTCCCGTCCAACCTCGAAATCGTGAAGTCCTTCCTCAGCATGATCAGCGGAAGGAAACTGATGACCAACATGACGAGGTAATCGAGCAGCAATCCGCTTTCGATGAACCCTCCTGGGATAAGTATGGGAGCTACGAGTGAGGCCACTCCCAATACGCTGAGAATATTGAACACATTGCTGCCCACAAGGTTGCCGATACTGATGTCCATTTCTTTGCGTACCGCGGCCACGATTGAGGTTGCCAGCTCGGGAAGGGACGTGCCGAAGGCGACGATGGTAAGCCCGATGAACTTCGCGCTGACTCCCAGGATCGTCATGATCTCGATGGCATTGTCGACGACGATGCGTGCTCCAACCGTGACTCCCACTATGCCGACGACGATCAAGACGATCTGTTTCGGCCTGGAAGAGATGTAATGCACTTCTTCAATTGAATTGTCGGCCGTGACGCAATCCGCGGCGTACCTCTCCTTGGATCTTTTCATCGCGAAGTAGTAGTTGAGAACCGTGTAGGCAATGATCCCCGCGAACAATGTGGCCCCTTCCAATCTGCCGATCATAGAATTGGCGGAGATGACCAACAGGTACAACGAAATGCCGAGCATAATGGGTATATCACGCCTCGCCACCACCGGATCGCTGGTTATGGGCTGCAGGGTCGCTGCAAGTCCCAGTACAAGTGCAATATTGGCTATGTTGCTTCCCACGACGTTCCCTACGGCAATCATGCATTGTCCCTGAAGTGAACAGACGACGCTGACGACGAGTTCGGGAGCGGACGTGCCGAAGGCAACAACGGTGAGCCCGATGACAATGGGGGTTATTCCGAGACTCTGAGCGAGACTGGAAGAGCCTTTCACCAGCCATTCGGCTCCATAATAGAGCATCAAGAATCCGACTGCACAGGCCGCGAAGTACCACGTCATGTTCCGTCTCTTTTCTTGCCTCTCTTTTAAAACTTGCTTCAGGCGTGTCGCTCGTCCGGCGAACCGGGTCGCGCGGCCCGGAACATTCCCCTCTCCACAGCATGATGGACCCGGGAGGTGTCACAGTCAATCAAATACGCAATCTCCACGGCACTCGACCCTGGAAACACGTCATCCGCAGCGTCGCATGGAATCCCTTCCGGTCCGCGGTCCGTGAATGAGGACAAGGCGCACACGTTGAGGATGCCGGCGTCTCACGGTGCATTCGAATACTTGACAAAATTGTCTTGAAATCGGGAAACGTAGGAGCATAATAGGCTCAACTGGATCTCGGAGAGCTCCCCCTCGACCTTTCGGGAAGGGCGTCGGTACGAAGGACCGGAACCGGGTCGATCGAGAATTCCCGTAGCGCTCCAGGCGGACGAAAACCTTCATGCTTCGTTTCAAGGATTTACTCAAGTCTGCGTAATTGAAAGGAGGCGGGTCCCATGAGCAACGGGAATCAGAGGACGGATTGGTCCAACTTGTGGACCAGCGATGATTGGTGGTCTTGCTGGATAGGGTGGTTCATCCTGGTTCTGGCAATGATCGCGGCGGCCGGAGTTGCCCAGTTGCTGCCGGCACCTCCCAAGATCGGTAAGTGGAACTGGTTCGACCTGTCGCAGGCGTTTCCAAAGGGCATGGGCACTGTGTGGGCGGCAATCGGTTTCTTTGTTTTTTCGTGCGTGATAACGCTGGTTGGGGGTGTGTTCATGAAGTTTGACCTGAAACGGTACATTCCGGGGTTTCTGGTCATCTTCATCATTGCATTCATCGCCATGGTGATCTCGAACGAAGCCTTCATCAAGAAGTGGGGAGTGGAATACGTCATCTTTGCCCTGATCATCGGTCTGATCATCAGCAACATTTTCCGGGTGCCCGAATTTCTCAAGGCGGCCGGTCAGACCGAGTTTTATGTCAAGATCGGGCTTGTGTGCATGGGCGCCACAATCATGTTCTCCGACGTCTTGAAGGGCGGCCTATTCGGCCTTATTCAGGCTTTGATGGTAGCCACGGCCGTCTGGTTCATGACCTACTGGATCTGCCGGGCATTTAGAGTGTCTGAGCGGTTCAGCGCGATCATTGCCACGGCGAACTCCATTTGTGGCGTGTCGGCAACCATTGCCGCAGGCGGAGCCATTCAGGGCGACCCAAAGGAAGTGAGCTACATGGTCGCGTGGGTTCTTGTCTGTGCCGTCGTGCTCATTCTGGTCATGCCTCCCATCGCCATTTGGTTGGGTCTGTCGCCGGCATGGGCCGGCGCGTGGGTCGGAGGCGTCATAGACAATACCGGCGCGGTGATCGCCGCGGGGGAAGTGATCGGAGCCCACACCCCGGGCGCGGAGGAACTGGCCGTGAAGGCTGCAGCCATGGTCAAGATGTCCCAGAACGTGCTCATCGGGTTTGCCGCATTCTTTATGGCACTGTGGGCCACGGTCTCCCTTGATAGGAAGGATCGCCCGGAAGCGGAAGCGCCTTCATTCATGGAGGTCTGGTATCGCTTCCCCAAATTCGTGGTCGGATTCCTCGTGGCGTCTATTGCCGTTTCTTTCGTCATTGAACCCTCATGGGGAAACGAGGCTGCCAAGGCCGTCGGAAAGTTGTGCAAGGATTATCAGAGCTGGTTTTTCACCTTCTGCTTCGTGGCCATCGGCCTCGAGACCAATTTCAAGGAATTGGTCTCCGTGGGCGGAGGGAGACCTGCCATCGCCTACTGGATCTCGCAGACGGCCAACGCCTTTTGGACACTGCTCATAGCCTGGATCCTCTGGTCAGGCACCTTCTTCGCGGTCCCGATCCAATAAACCTCCCGAACGGCATCTAAAGGGAGCTTCACAACGAAGCTCCCACAGCCGCCTCTCACGTACATACGCCGCGTTCGCCTCAAATCCCACTGGAAGCGCGGGCCGTCATGCCGTTTGGATGAGGTCGACATGAGCGATAAACAAGGCTTCGTACTGTCTGCCGAGGAATCTTTCGCCCGACGATCTGCGCTCGGCGTCATCGTCCGGAGGCCGAGAAACATGTGGCTCCAGTTGATTCCCGGAATGTTCGTGTATGACGCATACAGGAGGAGTCGCGAGACCCGATTATTCGCTCAGTCCTTTCTCGCTCCGCGGAAGATTGCCATGGACGCTGCACAACGAATGGTGCGCGGTGAGACCCGAGATGCGGTACTCGGCGAGCTCCGGGAAAGAATACGCGACTGGTTGATCCAAAAGCGACTTGATTCGGATGCCGTCCGTGAAAAACAGATGGCCGTAGCGATTCTGCTTGCAAATCACTATTCCAGGCTGCTTGCCGCGGAGGGAGAGTCCTTTCCTGACCTGGTGATCGACGCATACCACGACAGGGCGGGCTATGACGAATTCCTCAACCAACTGACCCTCCTGGAGAACGAACTGGACGATGCCGTCGCAGACATGGGCGGGCGTGCGGAGGAAGTCCGAAAGCATCACCTGTTGGAGAGGGGAGTGAAGTGGGAATTACGGAACAAGGAAGCGGACGAGATCTTTTAACCACAACGGTTCCTCAATACGGTGAAAATTGCAACCGCACTTGTAAAATGAAATTCGAAGCACCGGAATGATTCACCATGGCATCTCAAACCGGCCGAGGCCTTGACACGAAGTATAAGCGCATTCTCTCCCACGAACGAACGTGGGCCTATGCCCTGGCGGCGGCGCTCAGGCGGCGAAGGCCCATCACGGTGTGGGAGGTGCTGATGCCCTTGTTTCTGGTGTTCAATTATGCTCGAGCCTCAGCCGATCGGGATTTCATGGCGCAGAATTTTCTTTTCACAAAGGAACCGGCTCTCAAGGCCGCGTTTGACATCCTGAAGAGATGCCGACAGAGGGATGCGGTCAGAGCCGATATCGAGGCCAAGACGGGCCGAATCCTGGCCGAAGACAAGGGCGGTCTCTACTCGGAAGCTATCCGGGCCGCGCAATTGCGGGAAATCGATTTACTCACGGACCATTACCTCAAGCTGCTCGCGGCGAATGGAAGCGACTATGCCTCGTTGGTGTCCGCCGCGTATCCGGCCAAGGAGGGCTACCTTCATTTTCTGAACGCGTTGGAAGCCGCTGAGAGAGACGTTTCCGATGCAGCGTTGGACACTCTGGGGCCCCGCGGAGATCCGGGGTTTGCAGCCGCGGTGCAGGAGCACTCGGTTCGTTTGAGAATGGCCGAGGCCGACGCGATCTACGGGACCGCGTCGATCTGAAGGAATGCTCACCGAATATATGCCCGCCCGACTCATGCCGCCTTTGCCAAGACGGCAACATACTGATACAGTCTTGATGTTCTCTCGGCAATCGAACCGTGAAGGCACTTGTTCAAGGAGTACCAAACCGTGGCACCCGATTTCAAACTCCCAACGAACATCGTCGCGGTGGAGGCAAGCGTTACCGAGGCCGCTCGGGCAATACTGTCCATTGCCCGGGCAACCCTGTCGGAGCAAGGCATCCATTTTCCCACCGCGATCCTCCATACCTTGGAGGGTCTTTTTCCCATACTGGTGCCTTTCAAGACCGACGAGCAGAAGAGAGGGTTGGTCGACTATGTGAAGACGCAAGCCTTGGAACGGCACGCCTACGCCGTTAGCATGGTGACCTGCGCGCATATAGTCGACTCCAGGACGGGAAAAGAAAAAGAGGCCGTCGTGGTGGGTACGACCGTCCAGGGTGGTCAACCCTACATAGTGCTTCAGTACTTCTCGCGTGACGGCAACGGAGTCGTAACCGCGTTTGAGGAAGTCTTGGACGGAGATGATGCCGCCATGCCCGGCCAAATGCTCATATACCCCGACTGGGACGAGGAAGTGCGACACTGACGCGAGTCGCGTCGGCACTTTTCAATTCGTAACTGAACTTATACCAAGCCGTTACGTTTGAGGTTGCGCCGCGCGGATCTTCGGTATATAGAACCTCTTCATACATCGAAGCGCATTTTGAACCACGCACGATCTCAACACCTCGCCGCCCTCGGTCCGGGGACGAGTTCGCCGAGCGGTCCGGAACGGAAAGAGACGCGGACTCCGGCGTCGCGCCGGAACCATTGTGGTTGTCCCTCAATGCGCTTGCGTACGAAATAACGCTCCATTCTGTGCGAGACCTTCGCCGCGGAATCATTGGGATTCGAGATTCAGGTGTGAGAGACGAATCATGGCAGTAAATGAGAAGTTGTTGGAAATACTGGTCTGTCCCAAGTGCAAGGGAGATCTTGTACTCACCGAGAACAGCGACGGGTTGATCTGTCACGCGTGCAGACTCAAGTATGAAATCAAAGACGACATACCGATCATGCTCATTGACGAAGCAATCCCTCTGGGGCCCGGGGAAGACCACCGGTCCGAATCGGACAAACCATGATGCAGGTTTGTCGATTTGCTCCCTGAAGTTGCCGAGGATGGTGGTATGGCCGGCGGAGTCCGACAAAGCATCTCTCCGAGTATCAGAGTTTACGCGGAATATCTGGTATACTTGTTTTTTCGTTTCTTTGAGGAAGCGTTCTGCATGATCCCCGGAGATGAGAAGGCTCTCGCGCTGGGTCGCTTTTTCGGAAGGTTGATGTTTGTTCTGGGAGGAGAGAGGACCCGTGTCGCACTCCGGAACCTGACAACGGCATTTGGTTCTCGACTCGGTTCGAGGGAACTACGAACGATCGCACGCAAGAATTTCGAGCACCTGGGAATGCTCGGCGTGGAGTTCTTCCGCATAAGAAGGTGGTCTCAGGACGAGCTGGCCGAGAAGCTGATTCTCGAGGGTCACTCGGACTTCAACCTCGCCTGGTCGCCGGGAAATACGGGTATTCTTTATGTCACGGCGCACTTCGGAAGTTTCGAGGTCCTCGCGGCCATGAGCAGGTTTCTGGGAATACGAGGCAACCTCGTGGTGACTCCCGCACCCAACCGTTTCGTGAATGAGAGGATGTTCTTTCGGCGAGGCGGTGACCAAAGCGGATTGAACATCCTGCCGCATAGGCGTATTGTCGCCCGAGTGATCGAGCTCCTTCGTGGCGGAGAAATGGTGGTGGTCCTGGCCGATCAGAGGGGCGACGACACCCGACCGATTTGGGTGGATTTCTTCGGGCGGAAGGTTCTCGCCAACGGGGTCTTTGCCAAGTTTGCCGCGGAAGGTCATGCACGGGCGTTTCCCATCACCGCGGTACGAACCGATGACGGCAGGTATCGGTGCATCTTCGGGAAGGAAATCCCGCTTCAGGTGACGGGTGACACCCAAGCCGACCTGGTTGTCAATTCGCAACGCTTCCACAAGGTCTTTGAGACTTGGCTCCGAGAACACCCGGAACAGGGCTTTTGGATGCACAGGAAATTCGAGAGAAAGAAAAGGCTGCGCAATCGTCGGAGGCGACACTCCGTACAGGCGTCTCGTGTCGAACATGAACGTGGATTTTGACCGGCCTGCCGTTCCGTCACGAATTGTCGTGAGAGGAACCAACTGGGTAGGCGATACGGTGATCAGTCTTCCTGCGGCAAAGGAGCTGAAACGGATCTTTCCTCGGGCTCATTTCACCTTCTGGATCCCGAGAGGGCTCTGCTCATTGGTGTCCGCGACCGCGCTCGCAGATGAAGTGATCTGGTTTGACGGGAATTCCGGGGGGGCCCTGCACAGGCCGTTTCGCATGCGAAACAGTCTCGCCAAGGGTGGATTCGACATGGCGATACTCCTTCAGAATGCCTTTGAGAGCGCATTCACCTCATGGCTGGCAAGAATTCCCGTTCGTGCGGGATATCCGACCGACCTGCGGGGACCTTTGCTCAACCTTCGAGTACCTCTCCGGGAAGACGTGCGGTCAACGCATCAGGTGTTCTACTACCTGGGCATCACGGATTTCCTGGGGAACCATTTCGGGACAAGCCGACCTGCCGACACGCCGATTCCCGACTGCTCCATAGAGATTTCCGAACAACGGCTTTCGCAAGCCGCGGAACTCCTGACGCACGTCGGCGCGGATTTGGGACGGTCGGTATTTTCTCTGTGTCCCGGGTCGGTCAACTCCGAGGCCAAGAGGTGGCCGGGAGAGTACTTTGCTCGACTGGGAGACCTTCTCATTCGCGAGATGGGGGCCCAAGTCGTATTCCTCGGGGCTCCCGAGGAGACGGGTCTCATTGAAGGAATAATATCCATGATGCATGTTCCAGGCGCGGTCAGTCTGGCGGGAAAAGCGGACATCGTCGCATCCATGGCCGTGATGAATCAATCGAGGATGGTGATTTCCAACGACACCGGCAGTGCGCACTTGGCCGTTGCAGCCTCTTCGACGGTACTGACCGTGTTCGGCCCCACGTCCGCGGGAGCAACGGCACCGTACGGACCCACTGCCCACATCATTCAAGGAAATGCTCCGTGCGCACCCTGTCGCCGTTTCCGCTGCCCCGTGTCCGGTCATCCCTGCATGAGGAGCATTGAGCCCGAGGCGGTGCTGAGCAGGGTGGAAGAAATCCTTGCACGCCACTGATTATGGAACCATTGGTAAGCGTAATCATTCCGACTTATAATAGACTCGAACTCCTCAAGGAAACCGTTGAGTCCGTGAGGAACCAGTCGTTCCGGGAGTTTGAGATCATCGTAGTAGATGACGGATCCACCGACGGAACCGCGGAATGGCTCAAGGGCCGGAGCGACATTCGATCTCTCAGCCAGACCAACTCGGGCATCGCGACCTCGCGCAACAACGGCGCGGCTATCGCCCGAGGAAGGTGGCTCGCGTTTCTCGATCATGACGACCTGTGGGCAAGAGACAAGCTCGCGAATCAGATGGAATTCATATCCAAGAATCCTGAGGTGGCTCTGGTTGCGGCCCGGCACGTGCGCCTCGGAAAGCGGTATCGTGCCCCGCGTCGTCCCAAATGGATCAAAGGCGACCTGTTCGTGAAGGCATACTCCGAAAGCTTCATCCACACGTCTTCGGTGATGATTCGAAAAGACGTGTTCGACGCAATCGGCGGATTTCCGCCGCGGTACCGATTTGCCGACGAGTTCGACGTATGGCTCGCCATCTCGCGGGACTTCACCATCGCATACTTTGACAAGCCGCTCGTGTTCATACGTTTCTATGAATCGAATACGAGCCACAACCGAGTCGGGGTTCGAACGGACACCTATGACATTCTTCAGAAACATTACGACCCTGATCGCATCCCCAGGTCGGTCTATCTGAGAACTCTTTCCGACCACGACATCTCGTTTGGACGCGCGTACCTCCGAACGGGTAATACAGCCGAGGCGCTGAAATGGTTCCGGAAGTCCATCCGGAGAACACCGTTTCGCCCACGAAGCTGGAGGTACTTCTTGAGGTGCGGGATCGTACTCGCACTGCAGAGGAAGGCAACGGATGAATCGGAAGCGTGAGGTGCCTCCGCGTCTTGAGCAGCCGCCGGCACTTGACGATCCCGACGCCGTTGTCGAGATCCACGAGCAGGCGGGCGCCATCCTTAACCTGGATGAGGCCGCGGTCCCGGGGTTCGTCCAGCTCTCTCTCCAGGAACACCACAGGCTCTTGTCCACTCACAGTGGTCTAGTCCGAAAAGATGCTCCCGAAAGCGCGGTTACCGTGGTGTATCTCCCCGGATTGCCGAAGGTTTGCGTGAAGGAGATCCGATGGAGAGGGGTTGGGTACGGACTGAAATCGCTCTTTCGGGCCACACAGGGTCAACGGACCTACCGAAACGGCCGGCGCCTCAATGATGCGGGATTTCCCGCGGCGTCCCCCTTGGCACTGGTGAGAAGAAAAAGGATGGGACTCGTTCGGGCGGAATGGATCCTCATGGAGGTGATACCGGGAGCCATGGAGCTTGACAGATACCTGGTTCACAGAATCGACCGGCAATGGACTGCCGAGGAAAAGAGAGGAATGACCCGCCTGTTGGGACGATTCGTCGGTTCCATGCATGCCGGTGGGATATTCCACTCGGATTTGAAGACATGCAATATCGTGGTCTCCGAAGATGATCCTTCGCCCGAAGACATCACCGATTCCGGCCATTGGCGGCCTCTGAATCCGTGTCGTTCGGTACGTTTCTCGCTTCTGGACTATGACGACGTGACGTTTTCCGGCGACGTGACGTTCAGGAAACGAGTCAAGAACCTGGCCCAGATATTCTTATCCATGCCCTCTGCAATCTCTGGAGGCGATCGACTGCGCTTTCTCAATGAATACGCGTTGCACGCCGGTCTGAACGGAGCTCAGAAGCGACAAATGGCACGGCACGTGCTCCGGTTGGTCCGGGGCAAGGATATTCTCTATGTGGGATTCGACGGCGACATCATTGAGAAATGGGACGTCGGTGATTCGGAATCGTAAGTACGCTGATGCGCACCGGGAGTCTCCGTTGGAGAGTTTACGTGACTCACGGCATATGGCATCATGACTAGAGCTTTGTCACCGACATGTTGTACGTGAATCGTCGTCATGAGCGTTCCTCCATAATTCCCTGCAGCTCAACGATGACCCTTAATCTTACTGGTGTCCTGGGGTCAGGTCTTGCTTCTTGAATCATCAAAATGTTTCCCGCAATCACAAAGCCGTCAGAGTGCCGTGCTGGATTGGGGTTTCAAGAAGCAAGACCTGACCCCGACTCGCGTGCGACTCCACGCGCCAAGGCGCTTGCGAATTGTCCGGCACCATGTTATATTAGAATATAACAACGGAGGTTGCACCATGTATACAACTCATTTGCGAAAGGTTGGCGGCTCGATTATGCTGGCCGTCCCGCCCGCTTTGCTCGACCTTCTTCGCTTGGGGCCGGGAGCCAAGCTGGACATTGCGGTGGAGAGCGGGCGCTTGATCGTGGAGCCTCAGAAACGCCCCCGGTATACCCTGGAGGAACTCCTCGCTCAGTGCGAGTCGAACGCCCCCCGCACAGCAGAAGAGCGCGAGTGGCTCGATGAAAAAGCGGTTGGCAAAGAGCTGATCTAATGAAGCGGGGTGAAATCTGGCTGGTTGGGCTTGACCCCGTGGCAGGGCACGAACAAAAAGGCCGGCGCCCGGTGGTGATCGTGTCGCCCGAAGCGTTTAATCGAGTGACCAAGGTGCCGGTAGTTCTTCCTATTACCACCGGCGGCAGTTTTGCACGGACCGCGGGATTTGCCGTATCACTTACGGAAGCCGGCACCAAAACCAAGGGCGTTGTCCGGTGCGACCAGCCCAGGGCGCTGGATCTCGCCGCGCGCAAAGGAAAAAAACTGGAAAAAGTTCCCGACGAGATCATGGAAGAAGTGTTGGCGAGGCTGTCGCCCATAATTGAGTAAGGCGGCACGTCCTATTGGCCGCATATCGCGTCACTGTTCCCGTGACGGACAGACACGTGCTCGTCAGGTTGAGAAACCGAGTGAAAAGAGCCTTCTTGTCTTCGGCTCCGCATGTGAAGGCCTTCAGGCCGGCTTCCAGGAATCTCGTTCCGTCATAAGGCCGGTATATGTCGCGGCGACACCTCGAAAACAACGCCATCATCACCGCGTCAATCTCGGCCGCCACGTTCGCCGGCGTCTTTGACGCGGCTTCGATCGACAAGTCCGTGTCCGGATCCGTGCAACCACGTGTTGTGTTTTTGAATGGGCGGAGATCTTCCGTTGGGCCGTTCCCGGACGCCAGGGCCGACAAAAAGGGATGATTCGGATTCTTCTTCACCGCTTCGTTGAGCAGCAGATGCACGACACCCTCGAATAGGATGTGGTGCATCTTGAGAATATCTCGTATCTTTTCTGACCGGCTGCGCCCATCGGTACCTGAAAGCAGTTCCCGGAGCGTGGGTATCACCGCCGGCGGGAACGCGCGGGCATGGTAGGGCGAGGTCGCATCCTGAAGGTAGTGCATGGCCCATGCCGTGAAGCGCCGGCCCCAATAGTCTTGGCCCTTTGCGAGAGCGAGATCGGCCAATGCGAAGAAGACGCGGATTCGTTCCGGCAGGAAGGTGCGGCCGAGCGCGGGGAGCACGCGTAGGAGCAGGGGATTCTCGTGGAGAAAAGCCATGTGGAACGGGCCTTGCGAACTGATCCCATGGGTAATGCCAAAGGGAGGATCGCCGTACGGGTGATTCTCCACAGCGAAAAGATCTTGATCCATTCCCCAGTCCGGTTCATCGGCATAGGTGAAAAGGATCTCACGGCCGGTAATCTCAGTCCCGAAATCCGTCGTCTGATACAAATCTCCCGGAGGTCCTTCGCGCGAAACGTCATGAGGGCTGTCCGGATCGATTTCTTCCGGGGGCCGGAGCTTCACGTAGTGAAGCCTGGTCTTGGGGTTGAGATGCAATGCGGCAAGGAACTCCGCCTCGTCGGAAAACGTCTCGGGCGGTCGAGCCGAAGGACGTGCCGAGCCGCTCTTCTTGTCGAGCAGGCCCCAGTACCATCCCATGATCGTGCCCAGACCGGGTCCTGCGTATTGAAGAAAGTCTTCGATGGGGGTGACACGTGTTCCATCGTCCAGACCGCGATCGTGGAACGATTTCAGAGCACCGTACGTGAGCAGGGCGTGAGTGCTCCAGGAAGCCGCTTGTCGTTTCGGCGCGAAACTCTCTTCTGGAGCGGTCATTGTACGGCCTCGTCAAGATACGCGCTCAGTTCCTCATCCGAGCGCATCGGCATGCCGAGTGCCGCGGCCCACACGGATGGGGATTCCATACAGAGATACAGGCGGGCATCGGGGGCGTGACGCCGAATCTTCTCTGCCAGCAGACGGTACACGCCGATTCGTCTGGTTGCATCGAGACGGCTCTTTCCGTCGAGACCGGGGAGGAAAGCATCGTGGAAGTAGCGGAGCGGCCCGAAGCGTGCGGTGACGACCTCTTTGAGCTGCGGAACAAAGCGAAGAACTCCCATTGATATCCAGGCCACGCCGGCCGGATCGATCAGTCGAAATATCTCGTCGATCGTCTCACCGTATTCCTCCTGCCGGCCCGGCAGCGGTATGATGGGATCGAAGTGAAACCCCACCAGGTACCCCATTTTTCGAGCCCGGGCAGCGGCACGGATGCGGGCGAGGAGGGGAGCGGCGCCGCGTTCTTCGGTCCGGGAGATCGTCGGCGCATTGACGGAAAAGCTGATGACCACGCGGCCTCGACACTCGGTTCTCAGAAGCGGCTCAATGAGGTCCGTTTTGGTCTTGATCTCGATGGAGGCGTTTTCCACGGCAGCAAAGAAATCCAGAAGCCGCCCGGAAAGACCGGTCAGGGGGTCGAGAGCCAGGGAATCCGTGAATTCACCGGTACAGATTCGGTGAAAACCCGACGGGTTTAACGAGAGAAATCGTCTGAGAGAATGGAACATCTCGTCGATGTTCACGAACACCTCCATCACGGGCCTGTTGAAGTATGCCTGGAGTGCGCAATAGCGGCAGTCCATGGGACAGCCTTGGCCTATGTGGAGGATCTTCAGTCCGCAGCACACGTACTCCGGCGTCCCGGGACACGGCTTCGCAAAAGCGCCCTTGTGCTTCATCAAGCGGACGATCCTCTTCCCGCGCGCCTGCGGATCCGGTAAGAGATCCAGACTTCGCCTTGCCTCGACGACTTCCTTTCCGACCAGAACCCGGGCATGGGGGAGCTTCCCGACTATCTCGCCGGTCAACGGCTCGGCGAGCGCGTCGTCGTCGATCCACACATGGTCTACCTTGAATGTCATTTCGTAAAGGCCCCAAGCAGGTTTTTCATACGATCGGGCATGTTCTCGGGAGAACGCTATTTCATGTCCTTAAGATTCTCCAAAACACGTTCAACAGAGGCGCGATGCGACACTCTGATCTCGATTGTGAATTCGTCGTTCTCGAACGACCGGGCAGGCCACACCTTCACGTTCGGAACCGCCGGAAGTCCGGTGCACCATTCTCGGAACTCTCTCTCCTTGTCCACGAGTTCGGGAAACTTCCATGACCTTATGAGGTCCCGAAATCGGGCGGCCCTCTCGGGAGCCGGAATGTCGTCGTCGGCCGTCAGCTCTCGTACCGCGTCGTCGCGGATGATATCGGCCGGCGGCCTGGCCTGATATACGGACAAATCGTACAGATTCGCCGTCACCTCCTCATTCTTGTTGGCATTCATGCCGAGCTTTTCCAGGAAATCCAACAGCGGCGCGCGATCTCCGGGATCCAATCGGGCCAGGACGACCGCGGTCTTCTCCAATATGCGCCCTTCCGCGAGCCATTTCAACGCACGATGCTCCAGCGTACCCAGCAATCTAAGGCGTTCCAGCCGCGGCCCTCTCGGAGGTACGCCGAGAATCGGCAGGAACGAGCGAGCAACCATTTCTCGGGGAAACAGATCCAGCAGCCGTTTCACCACTACCGCGGTCGTGGGTGAATCAAAGGTCCGATGCCCCGCGTTGTCGAAGAAGGCAATGAGGAAACCGTCGGAAACGGGCATGTCCGAAGATACGACGAGAACATCCGATTCATGTACGCCGAGTGTCGCCGCCTCCTGAAGCCGCCTGCGTCCCAACACGGGAATCATGCCCCCGCAGGGGCGTTCCTGAACCACGGGTCGGTTCAATATCCCCACCTGCTTGATTGATTCCCTGAGCGCGGTGGAATCGCGGTAGTTCGGCATGTAGTAAGTGACGTCGTCGAAGTCGAGCTCATGGAGTTTGAGCACGTGCAGCTTCGTATGAGCGAGCCAGTTCAAGGTAGATCTCCGCCTCCTCTTCCTTATTTCTCTTGCGGCAGCCGGCTGCGACGATTCGAGCTTTCCGAATGAGTTCTCGTATCGCACATTCTCGGCAGTTTTCCGGGAGTTCGGGAATGTCGAGAACTTTCCGTATGGCACGAATCCTGTACCGGTCGATAACGGGAGTCACGCGCGACAACTGATCGTCGCGGCCGCCGTGCTTGACGACCAAAGGTTCGTTTATGAAGTCTACGTCCCAGAACGCGGTTATGCGCAACCAAAGGTCATAATCTTCCGCTGCCGGTAAATCCTCGTCGAATCGGCCGACCCGGTCCAACAGGAACCGGGAAAGCATGACCGACGATGGACTGATCAGGCACCGTTGCAACGAACGCTCAAAGAACCGTCCGCCCTGTTTTCGGTGAATGCGCTTCTGCGGGACTATTTTGCCGTCTCGGACCCAGATTTCATCCGTGTGGCAGACGAAATACGGTTCGTTGGATCCCGCACGATCGACTTGCCGAGCGAGTTTGTCCGGGAGCCACTCGTCGTCCGAATCCAGGAATGCCAGCAATGCACCGCGCGAACGCCGAATCCCCGCGTTGCGAGCAGCGGAAACTCCGCGGTTGGCCTGCCGGACGAGAGTCACTCTCCCATCCCTCAATGCCTGCAGACCGGCGGTGTCGTCGGTCGAACCGTCATCCACCACGATTAATTCAAAATCACGATACGTCTGGGTCAGAACGGAGCGGATGGCTCTTCCCAGCACATGAGCCCGGTTATACGTGGGAATGATGACGCTCACATGCGGCACGATCTGCTCCGTGAGGGCTGCGTTTATATGCACGGTGTGAAAAGGATAGGATAATTCCCCAAGAAAAGAAAGGACCCCGTCCTTGTCGAGACGGAGTCCGTCAACAGTTACCCGTCGGGAAGCTTCTTTGCCCGCTTCCCGGTGAGAGACCGTACCCTGAGTCTATTTTTCAAGCCTGCCGAGCGGTGATCGCTTCTTCCTCTTGATCCTCAAAGGTTTTGCCGTCGTAGTGTTGCTGGATCTCTCTGCACGCGGCGTCCTTGATGGTTTGCCAGGAACAGAAGGCTGTTGTGCGTATACGACCGGTGCGGACGTCTTCATACGCGAAGACCGCGGGGCAATCTATGAGGCGAGCGTCCTCGAGCCCCCCTTTGTCCTCGTACGGAATGGTAATCATGGTGAGCAGGTTCTTGAAGCAGGTTCGCTCGCTGAGAACACGGTCCATGGTGCGTCCTCTCATAAGGTCGGTGAGCGCGAGCGTAGCGTTGCGGAATGCGGGCTTCCCGAAAATCTTGCTGAATTTCAGGGCCTTCGAGAGAATCGCCATGGTGCGTGCAAAGGTCGACGCGTCGAACAGCCATTTCCGAAAACCCTTCATGGGGCCGGCGGTCATTTTTTTCTGCAGCACGGTGTCAAGCTTTCTCAGGCGAGCCAGTAACTCTGAGAGCGGAATGGAGAGGTATGCGGAGATCGGGGCGTAACTGTTGCCGTCGGAAACGAGCAATGTGGCACTCTCACAGTTCGGATGCGACCCGCCCAGAGTCTGTCTGCCAAAAAACCTCGAAAGCACTTCGAACTTCATCATGCCGGTGGAAACGAACTCAATCTGGGGTATCATCCGCTCAAAGATATTCTCGACACATTCGGTCGTGGTGGGCTCCAGCGGTACCTTTCCCGGTTCCCAGCACGGGGTGAGCGGGACGAATCCCCAAACCGCAACATGCTCACGGTATTCGTGAATGTACTCCAGCAACTCCTTCATATGCGTATCGTTCACTCCCACGGCCACCGTAGAGATCACGGCCAGTTTGTTGACGCCGCACTCCACCACATTGTCGAATGCCTTTCGCTTCACGGCCAGCGAGTTGTCGCCTCTGAGCGTGCGATAGATGGACGGATCGTTGCCGTCGAAACCGAAATTGACCTGAATACCCAGAGAGCACAGTTTCTTACAATATTCCATATCGGCAAGTTTGATGCCGTTGGTGAAGACCTGAACCTGAAACCCGTACGACTTCGCCAAGGCGACGATCTCGAGGAAATCCTTATGAACCGTAGGCTCACCGCCGAAGAAGACGATGTTGGGCCTGGGGTCGGTCTTGAGAAAGTGCTTGAATATCTTGTCGAAGTATTCGAGCGGGGGGTGGAACGTGAACCCCATGGCATCAACGTATGCCAGGCAGATGGGGCACCGTTGATTGCAGAGGTTGGTCACGTCGATCGCGACGGTGGTGGGTTTCTTGTGGGCTTGGTGGTCGCAAGATGCGCAATCCATGGAACATTCTTGGACTGCAGGCTCTCGGTACTCCGCGATGTCCCTCTTCCATCGCCACTTGCGGGCGTCATTTGTGACAAGGGACGAGGTTCTCCCACAATCCCGGCAAAACTTTACCAGATACACGCGGTTGTCACGGATTTCATAGCATGCATCCGTGGGCCGCCCACACTTTTCGCACAAACCAAGTTTCATCCTTCAACTCCTCGCGACAATTCAAATATGCAGATGCATCAGGTAACGCGTCAATCAGTCAGGATTTCCAGGCATCGACCTGAAATATTTCATAAAATGATGGGGTTCTTCGGAATGCACCCCTATCACAGATATTTGCCTTGTCAAGAGAAAAAGAGATGGTCTATTATAAAAAGTTTAAGCGGAATAAACGAAACAGCCGGTAGGTACCATGAAGCAGTACTCCATTCTCATGCTCGCGGGTGAAGCATCCGGAGATCACCACGCGGCCGCCATGCTCAGGGACCTCAAGGAGTACCTGCCCGATGTGCGCGTCACGGGTATAGGCGGAGACAAGCTCGCGGCCGCGGGCATGCGGTTGCTGCACCACTATCGGGAGGTCAACACCATAGGGCTGAGCGAAGGGCTGGGAAAGGCACGGAACATCTACAACGCGTACCGAACCATGAAAAGGGAACTGATGGCGGGGGGGCACGACCTTTTCATACCGGTGGATTTCCCGGACGTGAATCTCAGGCTCTGTCGATTCGCGAAAGAGGCCGGCGTTAAGGTCTGCTACTATATTAGTCCCCAGGTGTGGGCATGGAGAAAGGGGAGGATCCGAAAGATAGCCGCTCGGGTCGATCGGATGATGACCATATTCCCCTTCGAAGCGGAGACGTACCGGGAGGCGGGAGTACAGGCGGACTTCGTCGGTCATACCATGGTTCGGGACATCCCCCCGGATTGGGACAAGACCGAGCTGCGAAGCGAACTGGGCATTGATCCGGAGTCTCACGTCATCGCGGTTGTTCCCGGGAGTCGGCCGGCGGAGATCAGTCGAATGTTGCCGGTGATGTGCGATGCCGTGAAGATATACCTGGGCCGGCACCCCGATACTCGGATCCTGTTGCCCCTGGCCGGCGCTCATCTCTCGGGTCTCGTCGAAGACATCATTCACGCTCATCATGTGAAAATATCGGTTCGATCCGAGGAGGCGCCTCAAATCATGGCCGCGAGTGACGGCGGACTCGTCACATCCGGCACTGCTACGCTGCAGGCCGCGCTGGTGGGCATGCCGCACGCGGTTGTATACAAGCTTGACCGGTTCACCTGGTTTTTCGCGCTTCGAGTGCTCAAACCGCTGGTGATGGACAAGGACCTCCATGTGGCCATGGCGAACGTTCTCGCGATTAACAGCGACAAGGAGGGATGGGGTCCGCTGAAAGAAATGCTCGACGCGGGGATACGCATCCCTTGCCGTGAGTGCGGCCGCCCACTTTTCGTGCCGGAACTGCTCCAGGACGATGCAACGCCGGAAAATCTGGCCGGCTGGCTGGAGCGGTTTTCGTCCGACCACGTTCTGATATCCGCAATGAAACGGGGATTTCGGCAGTTGCGCGCCATGCTCAGCCCGCGGTCCGCCGGCGGCACCGCGGCCGAGATCGTGGTGAATTGCCTTCAGGGCCGGTGACGAAACCGAAGCGTCCTTTCGAAAAAGGAAAGGCCCGCATGTAGGGTAGGAACTATGGGGCCTCTCACCATCCTATTCCAAGTAGGTAGGTAGGTATGCTCTTCAGACACTTACGTTCCCGAAGGGGTTCCCGAAAAAACTCTACCGGACTCCTTTTCCGTTCACCATCGCGCAAGAGGCCCGCCCGAAGGGGGTCCGATGCAATTCGAGAGCCTTTTTGCTTGACAGCCCCGCCGGGTTATTGCACGACACACACATGAACGATGGACATATACGGATTGTCGCAAGTGAGTTGCATGTCGGGGAAAAACAGGTGCGGGCAGCCGCGGAGCTCCTCGAGGACGCGTGCACCATCCCCTTTATTGCCCGGTACCGTAAGGAAGCCACGGGCTCCTTGGATGAGGTCGTGATCGGCAAGATAGCCGATCGACTTCGGCAACTTGCCGATCTCGACAAACGACGTGAAGCGATTCTCAAGACATTGGATGAACGTGAACTCCTCACGGACGATCTCACGAAATCGATTCGGGAAGCCCCGACCTTGACGGCTCTCGAAGACATCTATCTGCCCTTTCGGCCCAAACGCAGGACGCGGGCTGCAATGGCAAAGGAAAAGGGACTCGAACCTCTCGCAGGAAAGGTGTTCTCCCAGAGCGACTTCCATGTGGTCTCGGAGGCCGAGGCCTATGTAAACGCGGATGCCGGGGTGGCATCGGTAGACGAAGCGCTGGCGGGGGCACGCGACATCATTGCGGAGTGGGTCGCCGAGGACGCCGACACAAGGGCCGGAATGCGGGACCTGTTTCTCAAGCGGGCACAAATTCGATCGCACGCGGTGAAGGGCAAGGAAGATCCGAAATTCAGAGACTATTTTGACTGGGAAGAGGATCTCTCCAGCGCGCAAAGTCACAGGATCCTTGCCATGTTTCGAGGAGAACGGGAGGGGGTGCTGTCCTTGAAGGTCAGGCCCGATGAGGCCTTCGCGATGGATTTCCTGAGAAGACGTTTCGTGAAACGGGACAATTCCGCGTCCCGTCAGGTCGCCCTGGCTCTGGAAGACGGCTACAAGCGCCTCCTGGCTCCGTCCATAGAGAACGACGTCCGCAACGATGCCAAGAAGAGATCGGATGAGGAAGCGATTCGGGTATTCGCGGACAATCTCCGAGAGCTTCTCCTGGCTCCGCCCTTGGGACACAAGAGAGTGATGGCCTTGGACCCCGGATTCCGTACCGGGGCCAAACTCGTGTGCCTGGACGAGCACGGAAAACTTCTGCACCACGAAACCATTTACCCCACCCAATCCAACGCGTCGGCCGAAAACGCGGGTCGGACCGTACGATCCCTGTGCACGAAGTTCGGAATCGAAGCCGTTGCAGTGGGAAGCGGGACCGCGGGCCGAGAGACGGAGCGCTTCGTGCGGTCTCTGGGGCTTCCGGATTCCGTCGTCATCGTGATGGTGAATGAGAGCGGCGCTTCGGTCTATTCCGCGTCCCAGGCTGCGCGGGACGAGTTTCCCGATCACGACGTGACCGTGCGCGGCGCGGTCTCCATCGGCCGCCGGCTCATGGATCCCCTGTCCGAACTGGTCAAGATAGATCCGAAATCCATTGGGGTCGGACAATACCAGCATGACGTGGACCAGGGAGATCTCAAGAGAAGCCTCGACGAAGTGGTCGCGAGTTGTGTGAACCGGGTAGGGGTCGAACTGAATACGGCCGGCAAAGAGCTTCTGACGTACGTATCGGGTCTCGGTCCCACACTGGCCAAGAATATAGTGGAGTGGCGCAACGAGAACGGCGCATTCCGATCCCGCTCAGACCTGTTGAAGGTTCGGCGCCTGGGTAACAAGGCGTTCCAGCAGGCCGCGGGCTTTCTGCGCATTCGTGATGCGGACAATCCATTGGACGCGAGCGCCGTGCACCCCGAGAGCTACCACATTGTCGAAGCAATGGCCAAGGATGCCGGATGCTCGGTCAGGGACCTCATTTCGGACGAGGAACACCGAAAGACAATTCGACTGAAGGATCACGAGACGGCCGATGTAGGGCTTCCTACACTGCGCGACATCATGAATGAATTGGCCAAACCGGGAAGGGACCCGAGGGACCGGTTCGAGACGTTCAGCTTTGCCGAGGGGGTGAACAGTATCGATGACCTCAAGTCGGGCATGAAGATTCCCGGGATTGTGACCAACGTCACCAAGTTCGGCGCGTTTGTGGACATCGGAGTTCATCAGGACGGGCTGGTGCACATCAGCAAGCTCGCGGATCGTTTTGTGAAGGACCCGTCGGAGATCGTGAGAGTCCGGCAGAAGGTCATGGTGACCGTGCTCGACGTGGACAAGGAACGCGGCCGGATATCGCTTTCAATGACGGGGCGTTGAGGCTGTTTCAGTCGGTATTCTTAGGGACGGCAACAAGGCGCCGACAGTACGCGATCTTAATGTGTTGAAGACACATGCGAATTTAGCCGGGAGATTCATCCCCCGGAAAAATGCAAGACGGATTTCCGTTCCGAAGGGACGGCTGTTCTTAGGGGCGGGTTTCAAACCCGCTCCCACTACAAGATCCCGTCAGCCGCAGTGGGATTGACCTGTTCGTGCACGATCATGCAGACAGAGGCTACGGCGTTGCGTGACGGCTTTCGTTCATGGTCCGGCCGCTTGAGTCGGCGTATCCGTACTCGGCCTTCTCCCGCTCCCAGATCGGGTCGTACAGTGCCCTGAGCCTTCGTCCGTAATCATCGAGATCGTCCCGTATCTTGAGAAACACGTCTTCGGCGCCGTCATGAGTAGGGTATGCGCAACACCGACGCGACACGTCGCGAAACACGTCCGGATTGTCGATGATCATGCACGGGGTCAGCAGGTTTACCGAATAGGGTTGTTTCGATCGAATCATCCGGAAAAACTCGCTGTTCAGGACCTCGGTCAAGCTCTTGTTCATGATCGAGTCCGCGGCCATGTGCGTGAAGACGCATGGCTCCACGTCTCCGTTGGCATTGATGTGCACATAGTTGGTGCCGCCTGCTATGCATCCCCCCACGAAGGGCGCGTCATTCCAGAAGTCGGCGATGAAGATTGGGAACTTCTCTCTGAGTGCGATGCCCCTCCGTCTCAAGTACTCCCTCTGTTCCGGCGACGGCATCAGGGAGACGTCGGGGTCTTTGCCCACGGGCATGAAGAGGAACAGCCAGGCGATCATCACTCCCTTACTGTATAGGTGCTCGAAGAATTCGTCACTGGTAAGGTGTTCCACGTTTCGGCTCGTGACGGTGAGCGACGTACCAAAAGGCACTCCCCGCTCGCTGAGCCTGTCCATGGCGTCCATGACCTGTCGGTACACTCCTCTCCCTCGTCTCAGGTCGGTTGCCTCTTCAAAGCCTTCGAGGCTCATAACGGCACCCGCATTACCGACTTTGTATAGCTTGTCGGCCACCGTATCGTCAATGAGCGTGCCGTTGGTATAAAACATGAAATACATGTCGCCGTGTCGTTCGATCAGAGGAAAGAGGTCGTTCTTGCGTGTAAGGGGTTCTCCTCCACTGAATACGATGAAGCGAATCCCCATTGCCTTTGCTTCGTTGAGCACACGATCGATGAGTTCACGAGAAAGCCCCTTTCCAGGTGCATATCGACCTGAATAGCATCCCACACACTGCAGGTTGCACTGCATCGTCGGACTGATCAATATGGTGAAGGGTGGGGAGAAGCCGTTCTTGGCTTCAAAGTCTCTCCTCAGGGCGGAACTCTTGAGCAGTCCGTTGATGAACAACGTGTTGGCAACCTTTTTCAGGCAATGGGGAGAGAGATCGGTCATCACCCTTTTGAACAAGCGCGAGGCCTGACTGTCTTCTCCTTCCAACAGGCTGAGTCTCACCGCTTCTACGGCGCTCCCGGCACGTTCTCCTTCGATGAGGCGCGATGCGAGGAGAGCCATCTTTAGAAAAGTGTCGGGAGACACCACGGTGAGCAGCTCGACCATGGCACGAGCAGCCTGCTCGCGGCTCATGGTCTTGATCCGATCCATGAATTCCATGTTCCCCCTCCTTGCAGCGGACGATTGTGCGTGTTGAAGTGAATGACGTCCAATGCGACGGTAATTCAAACGTTGGACCTGCGCGTCTTCGGAATAGTCGTCCGGCCCACGTGCGAGGTCTGTCCCCTGACGTCCTTAACCACCCGTTTGTCGAAAACGCGATCATTGTCCGTGCTCTTGAGGCTCGAACCATCGATTGGTGTAAATTAGTTAACCAGGGTGCATGCCGTTAGCGAGGCCTCTCCTCCGAACCCGTTCATGGAAACCGGGAAACACCGGGCTGACCACATTTCGGGATTAAGCGAGCGAGCAATTATGATTCTCAGCGAAGACGAACATCCCGTTTCATTGTGGACATGTCAAGTTGGGTATCGTTCCCGGCTTCTTGTCCTGCCCTTAACGCGGCAATTCGCACACAAATCTTACATGATATATATTAGTTGTCGCACCTATGCCCGTCAAGATAAATCTCAGAGTGACGACATTCGTTCGGTAGCGAGCGTCCGGTCGAGTGAAGCACGCCCCGATATGAAGGTCACCCGCCCTTGTCGGTCCCCCCGGCCGGCGACCTGGGAGACGGCGCATCAGTCGGCGGGGTAGATTTCTCGCTCGTTTTGGCGAATGTCCACCACGTAGAGTATCCTGGACACCTTGGCGAGATCCTTCAACAGTTGATTCTTGGTGTCCCTGTCCACATTGAAAACCCTTATGTAGACATCGCGATAGCCGCCGGGGACCTTCTCGTACGAGCTGAGAATGCTTACCAGCCGCGCCCCGTACCTACGAAGCGTATCCGTGACTTCCTTTATGGCTCCCGGTTCGTCATTTACCCGAAAACCGAATTGAACGCCTTTGTCGTGCAGACCGCTCACAGCAATCATTACTTTGAAAATATCGCTCTTGGTTATGATGCCTTTGATGGCCCCTTGTTCGTCTACAACGGGACAGCCGGATATCTGATGTTCCAGCAGGACCTCGGCCGCTTCGGCCACCGTCAGATCGTCGGGAATGGTAACCGGGTAACGATTCATGATGGCCCCGACTTCCAGCCGGGCCAGATGATAGAGAAGTCTCTGAAAATCGAGAGGCGACGCATCGGAAGGGGACGCACGCTTGAGATCCCGGTCCGTTACGACGCCCACGAGTTTGCCTTCCTCCATCACGGGCATCATGCTGATGTGATTCTCGGTTAACAACTCGATCGCCTTGTACATCGTGTCATCTGCATTGACGGTGATTACGTTTGTGCTCATCCAGTCTCTGACCAGCATTTCCGTTTCTCCTCCCGGTGAAGTGTGTAAGATCTTGCCTGTGTAAGAGCAGAAAGTCAACCGGGATGCGGGGTCCGGACGATTCGATTGGCGACCCGGAATCCAACGTCAATCGAGCGGGATCTCCGGGTGACGGCATGAAAGGCACGGGGTGATGAAGATCCGCGTCGCTCATGCACGAATATTCTTGCAGATCCGTACCCCGAGGAAGATAGCGACGGCACCGGTCGCGGCCCAGGCCGCGGCCGACCATTCAGCGTGAAACGGCGCATGAATAAGGAGCGCGTAGATCAGGGCCGCGACTTCGGTTCCCATGAGGACCCGAAACGCCGGCCTCGAGAAGTCCGGCCGATCCGGAACGTGAGGCTCCAATGACGGCCATACAAAGGAAACAAACACAGCGAAGAGCGCGACGGCAAAGATCATTCCGCCAATGACGTCTCGGGGGAAATGGGCGCCGACAAAGATCCTGGAGAGGGATATCAGAACCCCGAATCCGATTACGCACGATCCGACCGCTGCGGACTTCATGAAGTACGCAATCGACAGGACGGCAGCGATCGCGGTCGCCGTGTGTCCTGATGGAAAGGACCCTGAGCGGAGAACCGGCCCCAGCACATGCACTGATTCCATGAGAGATACCGGTCTCAACGTGGGAAAGAGGAGTTTGACGGAGTTGACGCACACCGATGCGAAGAGGAGGAGCACAAGGCCCATGACCGTGATCCTCGGATTCACGAGCAAAAACGCACCCACGACGATGGCCGCAATGAGGCCGTCTCCAAACGTGGTCAGAGCCAGCCAGATCGGATCGGTGAAAGGAGAGTGCAAGCCGTTTATCAGTGAGAACAAGGACCGATTGAAGATCCACACCGGAATGAGGGTGATGATCAGGAACGCGAGAGCCGCTATGGAGGCAGACGTGACTGCTCGAGTGTGTGTGACGGGCAACGATTGGTCTCCGGATCAGATGTGAGAATCGAGTGATTCATGTTGATCGAGAAGCCCCCGAGCGCCGGTGGACCTGATTTCGTACAATCTATGACATGCCGCAGGGCCGGGTAATTCCGCGTGCCTTCCGGCGGGAAACTCCCTCTTAATTCTCCCGCACTTTTCTACAGGAAGAATGCCTCGCCGCGTTCCTATGCGCGTTCAACGTATCGAGGTCTCGGAATGTCAAACCGCGGCGAACCTCGACCCTCATATGTCGAACACAATCCTTGTCACGTACCCCTGTTTCGTGCGTTCGATCGACATGTCGTGATAGGTGACGGCCTTGATATCAAATGGCGGCAGTTCCTCGGAATCAAGCCTCCTGCCGAGGACGCGGGCTTTGAATGAAGCACCGGATATCTCCACATCCTGAGCATCTAAGAAGACGAAGCCCTCCGTCTGGTTGAGGAACTGGAGTTCTCTTAACCAGTCGACGAGGAGATCGTTGACGGTTTCGGCTTCCAGGTTCACGGTCGCCTCCTCCGTGGGCAGAGACTCCCGCGGTTCGGACACGAGCTGAGCAAACCCTTTCGCCGCGTTGATAAACAGACCCTCAAGGGTCTCGCCCTCAATCTCGAGCCGGATGTCCGCGGTATGCTCGAGAAGCCGCCATCCTCGATCAGCTTTCTTCAGGTCCTTCATGGTGCGTCGCCTCACCTGAAGAGTCCGCAACGGGCTGCTCGTCATCCGCCGCGTGGTCCTCGTCCTGGGCATCGTCGTCCGTCGGTTCGGCTCTGGCCACATCGACCACCTGTTCGCCTTCGTCCATTCTGACGAGAGTTCGTCCCATGGTGTTCCGACCGATGACGTTTATCTCTTCCATCCTCAAACGAATTATTCGACCGCCCGAGGTCAGGATGAGCAAATGATCGATGTCGTCCACCCGCTGAATACGTACCGTATCGCCGCTCTTGGCCGCGTTCTTGATGGTGATCACTCCCTGGCCGCCCCGGTTCTGTATCGGATACTCACTGATCGCGGTTCGCTTGCCGAATCCGCTCTCGGTGATGGTCAGCAGGCTCCCGGATTCATTGGAGATTACTTCCATGCCGATCACCGAATCACCGGCCTTGAGGTTGATGCCGTTGACCCCGCGGGCTTGCCGGCCCATAGGCCGGACCTGAGACTCATGAAACCGGATTGCCTTGCCTTTTCGGGTGGCCAAGAGAACTTGGTCGTCCCCGGAGCTGAAGCTCACGTCGATCAGCTCGTCGTCCGGATCTATGGTGAGTGCAATGAGGCCGGTCGACCTCGGACGGGAAAACTCGGATATGGACGTCTTCTTGATCTTTCCCTGAGCGGACACCATGACCACGTAACCTTCCGTGCTGAGTTCCTGTACGGGAAGGATCTTGCGGATTCTTTCGTCATGCTCGATTTTCAGCAAGTTTATGATCGCCTTGCCGCGGGCATACGGTCCCTCCTCGGGCAACTGAAAGACCCTCAACCAGTAGACGCGGCCCCGACTTGAGAAGCAGAGTAGGACATCGTGGGTCGACGCGTAGAGCATCTGATTGACCACGTCCTCACTCCCCACTCGAGTCCCTATTCTCCCTTTGCCTCCGGGTCTCTGCGTTTTGTACAGATTCGCCGGGACCCGTTTCACATAACCTTTGCTCGAAAAGGTGACGACCATGTCTTCTCGAGGAATCAGATCTTCATCCTGCACGTCGGTCTCCGCATCGAGAATCTCCGTTCGGCGGGGGTCGGCATACTGATCCCTGACCTGCTCCAACTCCTCGACAATGATGGTTCGAACCTTTTCTTCAGACGCGAGGATCGCTTCCAGTTCCTCTATCTTGGCTTGAATCTCCTTGAGCTCCTGAAGGATCTTGTCTCGTTCCAGACCGGTCAGTCGCTGCAGGCGCATGTCCAGGATGGCCTGGGCCTGAATCGGACTCAGCGAAAAGTGCTCGATCAGTGCTTCTCGGGCCGCGGTCGGATTCTCGGCTTGTCTGATTATCCTGATGACCTGGTCCAGGTTGTCCAGGGCAATCTTCAATCCTTCCAAGATGTGCGCTCGTTCTTTGGCTTTGGCCAGCTCGAACCGAGTCCTGCGAATCACGACCTCTTTGCGGAAATTGATGAATCCTTCAAGGATCTCCTTGAGATTCATGGTCTTCGGACGGACCTGGTCAACGCAGAGAAGCTGAATCCCAAAGCTGGTTTGGAGCTGCGTAAACCTGAACAGTTGATTGAGAATCACTTCCGGGTTTTCGTCTCTCTTCAGGTCGAACACCACTCTCATTCCATGACGGTCCGATTCGTCTCGGATGTCCCTGATACCGGTGATCCTCTTGTCCTTTACCAGTTCGGCCGCGTTTTCAACCATCCGAGCCTTGTTGACCATGTACGGAATCTCGGTGATCACTATTCTCTGGTACCCCTTGCCGGCATCCTCAATTTCGGCCTTGGCTCTCATTTGAATCGACCCGCGGCCGGTGGTGTACGCGGAAACGATTCCATCACGACCGCGAATATATCCCGCGGTGGGAAAATCGGGGCCCGGCATGAACCGCATAAGGTCCGCTATCGTCGCGTCCGGATTGCCGATCAGGTGAATGACGGCATTGACGGTTTCCCCCAGGTTGTGCGGCGGAATGTTGGTGGCCATTCCCACTGCTATCCCCTGCGAGCCGTTGACAAGAAGTACTGGAAACCGGGCCGGCAAGACGATAGGTTCTTCCTGGGTATTGTCATAATTCGGGATGAAGTCGACGGTATCCTTGTCGAGATCTTCCAGGAGCGCTTGCGTAATGCGGGCCATGCGCACTTCGGTGTACCGCATGGCCGCCGGCGGATCGCCGTCCACGCTTCCGAAATTTCCCTGACCGTCAACAAACGGACATCTCATGGAAAACGGTTGAGCCATGCGAACCACGGAGTCGTATACCGCGCTTTCACCATGCGGGTGATACTGACCTATGACGTCTCCGACCGCCCGTGCCGCTTTTCGATACGGTCTGTTCCAGAAGTTGCCTGAACGGTGCATGGCGTAGAGGATTCTCCGGTGTACCGGCTTGAGGCCGTCGCGGAGATCGGGCAGGGCCCGGCCTACAATTACGCTCATCGCATAATCCAGATAAGACTTCTGGATCTCCTCTTCTATGCCGATACTGGTCTTTTCGTGAAGAACAGCCAACGTTGTTCCCTTCTAGTTTTCGCGACTTTCAATGAGTGCAGTCACCCTGCAGCCTGAGAATCCGTGCATCGCGACGTGAAATAGAGCGAATCGCATCTCCGAGGCGAAGCCCCGGACCGCCTGCCTGCGGGCAAAGAAGTTCATATTTCGGTGTGCCTTTGCCGGCATGACGGATGGTTTCATCTCCTGTTTCCCTCATCCTTCGACCATAGATACGCTTCCCGACCACGGCCGACACGCCCCCACACATCCGGGAGCAAAACCGCGCCCGTGCGTCGGAGAATTCGGATCGATCGCGAGTCAAGCAGCCCTTTCAGTACTCGGTATGTGCCCGGAATCTCAGGCTTCATGCCCCTCATGGGAAGAACGATCATACCACCATTCCGGCGTTCTTTTCAAGGATACTCCCGCGAACGAGAAGTCCATCACCACCGCACGGTTTCCGACTGCGGGACTCTGGATCTCGGCGCCACGATGAGATAGACTGGCCGGACACCGTGTCCTCAGGCATTTCAGCCGCACACGGTGCTTTCAACTCTGAAGGGGGAGCGGAAAGATGAGACTGTATCTTGTTCAGCACGGAGAGGCAAAATCCGAAAACGTCGATCCGCAGCGCAGCCTCACGGACAAAGGCATGCGCGATGTCCAAAAGGTCGCGGGCTTCCTGAAGGCTTTGGGGCCGGCGGTGTCCGAGATCCGGCATAGTGGAAAGGCACGGGCCGCACAGACCGCGGAGATTCTCGCGCACTCATTTTCGGTCGGCCGGGGAGTACGGGAGAAGGCGGGCTTGGCACCTCTGGATCCGGTCGAACCCACGGCAAAGCAGCTGATCGGCATGTCGGAAGACTTGATGCTCGTGGGGCATCTTCCCTTCATGGGACACCTTGCATCATACCTCATCGCAGGTGATGAATCCTTGGACGCCGTGGCTTTTCAACAGGGGGGCGTGGTGTGTCTGGAAAGCGATGAGCGGTCGGGATGGAGAGTCCGTTGGATGATCACTCCGGACATTCTGTAAGGGATTCTCGGGAAAATCCTCCGGCGAACTCGTACGGAGGGTCATGGTGGGGGGACGTCTCTGCCGGATGACAGAGATCCGGGTTCCAATTAGAGATCAATCTTTGTGACCGTCGCTCGATGCATTGCCCGTTGACCGTCCTTGTCGCTCGTTCTCGGCGGTCATTTGGTACAGGGTTACGGGTTTGTCTATTCCCTTGAGGCGAACCTCCCGCGTCGAGCAAACCGGAGGATTCGTGTCGAGGCAGCGGTACACCGATGAAGTCAGCAGGATTTCGCCGCCGGTGGTATGACTCTCAACTCGAAAGGCAACATTGATGGGGTTGCCGAGCGCTCCGTATTTCTTTCGTTTTTCAGAACCTATGTTCCCGACAATGAGTTCGCCGGTGTTTATGCCGATGCCCATTTGAAGCCGCGGAAGCCCAAGCTCATGGTATTCCCTGTTCAGTGACGTCAAGGCCGTCTGCATGTCCACGGCACATGCAACGGCACGGCTTGCGTGATCGGGGAGCACCCTGGGTGCGCCGAAGAACACGAGGATGCCGTCTCCCGTGAATTCGTCGATCGTCCCTTCATGACGCATGATGATGTCGGTCATTCGCTCGAGGTACCGGTTTATTATCTCGAGCACCGCATGAGGGGGGAGCTGTTCGGATAGAGGAGTAAACCCGCGGAGATCCGAGACGAGAATGGTGATTTCCCGAAGTTCGCCCCGCAGTTCAACCCCGCCCGGGGACTTGAGGATCTCCGCAACCACTTCTTCACTGAGGTAACGGCCGAAGGTTTCCCGCACCGCGGTTAACTCCTTGATCTCCTTCAACATGAGGTTGAACTGTTCGCCCATGTGCCCGATGTCGTCGTTGGAGACCACCGGGACGACGGTGTCGAGATCTCCGGTACCTATTCTTTCCATGGCCAGGCGGATGTATCTGAGCGGTTCGGAAATGCTCTTGGATACGAAGAGAGACAATCCTGCGGCAAGAACCAATGCCCAGGCGAGGAGGAAATCGATGGCCACGGGCATTTGAGAAATAAAGCCTTCCAATGATTGGCTACCGGCCTGGATGTCCTGGATACGATGAACAATGAACCAGCTGATGAGAGCTACCGGGAGAGAGCCTACCATAAACGTTACCAAGAGGATCTTGGGAAGCACGTTTATCCTGCGGCTCGGCGGCAGCGATCCGAGAACCGCGTGAGGAAACGAGTGGTAGACCGTCGAGCGAAGCCACCAATCCAACGCGAAGTAGGCGAACACCACCGTCGATGGGGCTCCCACAAAAACCATCCAAGCCACTATTTCGAGTGAATTCCCCAAGGCCCAAGGGAAGAGACTGGGCAAGACGTACGGGGTCACGGCGATGGCAAAAGCCATCACGAGCCAACAGATCAGGGAACTGATCGCGATCTTGATCGGAAGATCAAATATCCTTCCGATGAGGGAGAGCATCTTCGCCTTCCCCGCCTGATCCAACATTTCAGGCAGGGCATCCTTGGTCACAACCCTGCTTTCCCGAAGGATCGGCCGAAACACTCGTCCCACGAAGACCGGCATGACCGCCAGGAGGACTACGACCATCAGCAAGACGGAAAAGACCAGCGCGTCCCATACGGATGTAGCCGGCGCGGTCCGCGTCACTTTCGGCTCGATGACCGAAAACCAGACGAACGTTACCGCAGCTCCAAACATATTAGCCGACAGGTTTATCAACGGCACGATCAGCAATCGCTTTGAGGCCGGAGTGTGGACCTTACCAAGCATAAGTAGTTCCCCACGAGACGAGACTCAATGACATCCTTGTAGTTTATACTACGAGGGGACATCGTTTGGAACAGCGCAAGATCACACGGATAGGAGGATTTGACTATCGATTCTTGGATGGGGTTTCGTCATTCGAACGAGCCGGCTCGTGACGAAAAGACCACCGGATTATTCGTGCAGTGCAGCGTAACTAGATCCCGGTGACGGTGCCGGCGATCCTTTTCGATCTGAGGTAGAAATCAAGGGCTTCCGCGACGATTATGCTCGCGTCTCCATGGTGAGTCTCGATTTCTTCCCAGACGTCGGTCGGAATGGACACCTTCTTGTAGACATACGACTTGGCGTCGAGGGATTGACGCAGTTGATCCTTGATGGTGTCCAGATGCGATAGGTACTTGGCTACGATCACCCCGCACTGGGGGCACTCCTCGTACTCTCTGTTCTGAGGCATTTCGCAGGCCGGACATACCCAGTGGATTCCCGTGCCGGTATGCGTGCTCGGCGATCCCATTTCTTGACGGCCGGGTGCCGACTGGGACTCCCGCTGGTTAATGACCACGATTTTCTCGATCAGCTGCAACAGATCGTTGAGGTTCCTCTTGGAAATGTCCTCAATCTGAAAACCCGCGACCCAGGTCCCGTGCAAGCCCTGCCTCTTGGCCCAGCGGCACTGGGCATCGAGTACGATCGGTCCGATGTCGAAAAGCTCGTCCGTCAGGATCACCAGTGTCTCCACGTTCATAGGCCTCGCATCGATACCCTGTGTCTTCAATCCCTTCGCGGCGATGTCCAGCACCAGTCCTTTGTGGTTCATCTTCTTTATATCGAGAACCGACAAAGGCAATGGGATGTCGTGGCGGGGATACAGCCGTTTGGCTTGCGAGACCGCGTCGTCTTCCTCGTCCATGGGCAGCCGTCCGTATAAGCGACCCGGATCGGGAATAATCTGTTCGATCTGCCCGTACAGACTCTGGCACTCTCGGGGAGACAGTTGGTACTTTCGCATCAGTTGTGTGGTAGTCATCCCCGCTCGGATGTCTCTCACGAAATGGCTCGCTTTGATCTCACGTTTCTCAGGCATTGTTGACGATCTCCATTCCGGTTGCCTTCACTGCCGACAAGACAGACACATATCAACCGCAACTTTGGTACCCCTTTGTAACTCTACCAAAAAACCTGCGTTTCTGTCAATCTATGAGTCCACGATATCCGACGTGTTTCGGATCTTGAACGAAAAATACCTCGGTATACGCGTGCAGCCCTCGGGTATCGCGGCATCGTTTGAATCAGATCGAAGGATTGAGTCTCCAATTACGCGCATCTGAATGCTCAGGGCGTTTACGAAAGATTCACAGGCCGGACGCGACCGTACGCCTGCCGCTGAAGATTCCGTAAGGTCAACTATTTACATTTATTGTTCTTGTTTTTGCGCCGCTGCTTGACAAGGGAAAAGGGAAATTCGACCATCCACCGAATGCCCCCCACGGTCGACAAGTTTCTCATTCGTCTCCTGGTGTGGAAAACGAGTTCCTGTAAAATGACTCTGTTCTCCACCTCTCCTTCTTCCTGCACCTTGCCGAGGAAGTAGATGGACAGGCACCCCAGCAGTACCGCGATGAAGAAAAAGAAATCCCAATGAGACAAGTGGAGGGTGGGAATATTGACGGTGGTCCCGGGGGAAGTCCACCTGAGAGTCAACGCAAGTTGACGTTGGGCAAAGAAATCCGCGAAGTAGCCTCCTGCCACCGGTGCAAGGCCTGCAGCCAGCGAATTGACCAGACCGGCGGAGGCGAGGTAAGCTGCCGACAGTTCCTTGGGGGCCAGCTTCATGGCTATGTTGAACGCACCCAGGGTTGTCCCCGCTGTCGCGACTCCCATGAGGATATGAAGGATCACGAGAAGCGGGATCGTCATCACGTGCTTGTCCGGCATCGAGGTGAACGTCCAGCCGAATATGCAGACGATGAACAGAGGTCCGCATAATCTCAGGACGGATTTGTTACTGAAGCGGTCCGAAAGTCCTCCCCACACGCGGAAGAACAGGAGATTCATGATTTGGCCGAGTACGCCGAGAGCTATTACCGAGAACACGCTCAACCCTAGTTTGCTCAACATATAGACCGCGAAAAAGGGAGCGGCCAGGTTGATCGCGCAGTTCCACGAGCAGAGAAACCTCAACAGCCTCCTGAAATTTGGATTGCGCAAAGGGTGGAGGATGGTCGACAGTATGCCCGATCCGTTGGATTCCATGGCCGGTTCCGGCACGGACGCGATGAAGTAGGAATCGACGAGGGACACCGCGAAGGCGAGGACAAAGAGAGACGAATACGCAACATATGTCCGGTCCGGGAACGTACCGGTAAACCAGTCGATGTATTGAGCAGCTCCCAATGCCGTTGCCATCCCCAGGGAGGTGGCGATGGCCATTCGTTTCGCGTTGAATCGCCCAAGTTCCTTTGCGGGAATTAGGTCTCGCATCCATGAGTTCCACGAGCATGTGCAGATTGCCGCGAAAACGCCGTACCCTGAGAGGCCGGCCAACAGAACCGGCAGGACCCACTCGTGGGGAAAGATCAGAGGGCTGAGACCGATGAGTAGGAAGAAGCTTCGGCTGACGATGCACGAATAGAAAGAAATGGCGCGTCTGTTTCCGATCTTCTGAACGAGATGAACGGACGGTATCTGGACCAGTTGCGCGAGCGGAGGCACAGCGGCCAGCAACCCGATGGTGAGGTTGGAAGCGCCGAATTCGAGCGCGTATGCAACGAGCAAGGCACCGGTGGTAAGACTTACGATGGCCTGAGTCGCCACCGCGTCTCCAATCACGTACCTTTGGCCTGACCGAATCTCTTCTTCGCTCAGGCATTCTTTTACGGGCCATCGCATACGGAAGGCAATCTCCTGCTTGGTTCACGCGTGAATCCAGCGGCATGTCGATCGATCTCGCGCTGACATTTGCGTCTGCGAACGCGAGCAGACACGCGAACGCGCGTGGAGAACAAACCGATCCGACGTGTCTAACTTGTCCGCGCGTACAAGTCAACACGGTGCCGGCTGAGGACTCAAGAAATGAACGCACTTCAAGCCTACAAAGACCTCATGTCGAGAAGTCGAGAAATCGCTCACTTGGACTCGGCAATGGAACTCGCGTATTGGGATCAGCGAACCAACATCCCGGCGAGAGGGCATGCTCACCGCGTGCGTCACCTTGCGGCGATGGCAAAGATGCGTTATCGGCGGCTCACCGACCCTCGAATTGGGGATCTGCTGTCAACCGTCGAAGATTCGTCGCTGATCGACGACCGGTTCGGCGTCGTGTCGGTAAACGTCCGAGAAGTGCGCCGAGTCTATGACCGCCTGAAACGCGTTCCGGCAAAGCTCGCTACAGACATCGTGCGTGCCGGAGCGGAAGCCGAGGCGGCATGGGAGAAGGCCTGCCCGAAAAATGATTGGCCTCGCTTACGGCCCTTCATGGAAAGACTCGCTGCCATGAAAAGGGAAGAGGCGGAACTGCTCGGATACGAGAACGAGCCGTACGACGCGCTGCTCGGCGAGTACGAGCCCGAGGAGACCGCCCGGTCCATAGAAGCGTTGCTCGGCCCCCTGAGCGCGGCACTGGTGCGACTCCTCGAGCGCATCGATTACGGTCGATCCAATCGCATGACGGCTCCCACAACTACACGGGTCTCGGTGCCCGATCAAGAGCATTTTGCAACAGAGGTTGCTCGGAAACTGGGGTACAGGCTTGAGAGCGGAAGAATAGACATCTCGTCCCATCCGTTCGCAACGGGACTCGGACCCGGTGATGTGCGCATTACGTCACGCTACAATGAGACCGACCTTCGAGAAGGTCTGTTCGGTGTAGTGCACGAAGTCGGCCACGCACTCTACGTTCAAGGCCTTCCCACAGAGCATTGGGGTGAACCGATCTGCCATGTAGCCTCCCTGAGCATTGACGAGTCCCAGTCCTTGATCTGGGAGTTTTTCGTGGCTCGCTCAAATGGGTTTTGGAACCATCTTCTCCCCGATCTGATGGCGGCATTTCCCCATCTCAAGGCGCTTTCCCACGAGGATGTCGTCCGGTGGATCAACCAGGTCAATCCCGCGTCCCTTCGCGTCAACGCGGATGAGGTAACGTACAATCTCCACATAGTCTTGCGTTTCGAGTTGGAACGAGATCTCATCAACCGAGTCTTAGAGGTGAAGGATCTTCCGGCCGCATGGATCGAAAAGAGTCACAAGTATCTTGGCCATAGGCCCACGGACCATCGCGGCGGAGTCATGCAGGACGTCCACTGGCCTTCCGGCCTCTTCGGCTATTTTCCCGGCTACACCCTCGGTCACGTGTACGCGGCTCAGTTCTTCCATAGAGCCAAAGAGGAACTGGGGGATCTGGACGAGCAGTTCTCCCGAGGCGAGTTTTCCCATTTGCGTGGATGGCTTCGACACCGGATTCACTCCGCGGGCGCAACATTTCGCCCTCACGACCTCATCCGGAGAGTGACCGGGGAAGGCATCAACCCCCTCATTCTCGTCGAATACCTGGAGACCAAATACGAAGGCCTATACGGAGTCTAGATTCCTATTATCACAGGATATTATTGGGTTCAGGAATGCCTGCCGAGTCGGGGTTCAGGGCGCTTCGTCCAGATCAGAAAATTTTCTTGCGAACAGATCATTTTTCCATAGACATCCTTCATCATCGGGTGTCCTATAGCTGATGCCCATGAAAGATCACCCTGTGTAACGCAGGAATCCTAGGCCCAGAGCGGCTTATCTCCACGTCAGGAGGGGGACGCGGAGCGCTCGATGAGGACCTCGGACCGGACGTGGGATTTTGACGAGATTGCGACAATGGTTCTGATGTTATTAACGGAGCAGGAGGCGACCGAAGTAAATGGCCAAGAAAAGCGTTTTGAAGAAGAGTCCGCCGCGCACCAAGAGAGACCGACCTCTTGTGAGAAGTCTGGGCCCGGTGAGGAGTTTGGAGGAACACGTAGCGCAGGACTGGTGGCACAAGATTTTCAATTCGCTCTATCTCAAGACCGATGGGGACGTGGTGGACGATTCGCGTATTACCGCGGCCGAGGTCGATCAAGTGTGTCAATGGCTGAGACTGTCCGGAGACCACCGAATACTGGATCTTTGCTGCGGGCAGGGCCGTCATACGCTCGAGCTTGCGAAAAGAGGTTTCGTGAACGTGGAGGGATTGGACCGTTCCCACTACCTCATACAGAGGGCGAGGCAACGCGCCAAGGTCCTCGGGCTCGCGACGAAATTCAGAGAAGGTGACGCCCGAAAACTCCCGTACAAGAACGACGAATTCGACGCGGTACTCGTGCTGGGAAACAGCTTCGGATACTTTGATACGCTGGAGGACGACCTTCGGGTCATCAAGGAAGTGGCGCGTGTCCTGAAACCTTGGGGAAGATTGCTCATCGACCTGGCGGATGGGGAGTATTTGAAGGCCAATTTCCAGAAACGGTCGTGGGAATGGATAGACGACAACCTGTTCGTGTGTCGGGAGCGATCGCTCTCCTCGGACGGTGAGAGGATGGTCTCTCGGGAAGTGGTCACTCACGTATCCAAGGGAGTCCTGGCCGACCAGTTTTACGCGGAACGACTTTACTCACGGGACAGGGTATCCGATCTCCTGGGGGAAACCGGATTCGGAGACGTCTCGTTTCCCGCGGAATTGTCACCCGATTCGGCTCGGGCCCAAGATCTGGGAATGATGGAGAAGCGATTCGTCGTCACGGGCCGAATCCGTAAACAATGGTCACCGGCGAAACGAAAGAAGGCTGTCGGAGAGAGGCACGTGGTCGTCCTTCTGGGCGATCCCGGCAAGCCCGACCCCTTGAAGCCTCTGTCGGTCTTCGACGATGACGATTTCTATACCATAGACCAGATGAAAGGGGTTTTCCGGGAAATCGACGGCTACCGGTTCACGTACTTGACGAACCACGACACGCTTATTCGAGACCTGTTGAGCATCGCGGGGCAGACGGATCTGGTGCTCAACCTCTGTGACGAGGGATTCAGAAACGATCCGCGACGGGAACTTCACGTTCCCGCTCTCCTGGAAACGCTGGGGATTCCGTATACCGGTTCGGGACCTCAGTGTCTCGCCTTTTGCTACGACAAATCTCTGGTACGGGGGATCGCCAAGGAAATGGGCATACCCGTACCGGAAGCTCATTTCATCAAGCCCGAAGATTGCTCCTATGATTTGCCGCTTCGTTTCCCGGTATTGGTGAAACCGAATTTCGGCGATTCAAGTTTCGGCATCACCGCTCGGAGCGTCGCGTTTGACGCCGAAGGTTTGCTCGACGCCATTTCGGATATTCGGCGCAATTTCGGCTACGAGAAGCCCATCATCGTGGAGGAGTTTCTCACCGGAAGCGACCTTACCGTGGGGATCATAGGGAACCCCCCCAGCTCATACACCGTACTTCCCATGGCCGAAGAGGATTATTCCGACCTTCCCGACGATCTTCCACGCATATGCGGCTATGAGGCAAAGTGGCGTCCCGATTCACCCTATTGGCGGATCAGGTCGATTCCCGCGGCCCTGCCGCCCCAAACACAGAAAGATCTGATCGAGTGGTCCACTGTTCTCGCGGAACGACTTGAGTGTCGTGACTACACCCGGTTGGATTGGCGCCTCGACGCAGCTGGGCAACCAAAGCTGCTTGAAGTGAACCCGAACCCGGGTTGGTGCTGGGACGGCCACCTGGCGAAAATGGCCGCCATGGCCGGGATGTCCTATGCCGAAATGCTCACGGCCATACTCAGGGCGGCAGAAGAACGGCTGGCTCTCCCCGCGGCGGGGCAAATGTGAAAGGGGTTGTCGGCCCGACGTCGAGTCTCCGAGACGTGTGACGAAGACATTGGTTTCTCGGGTTTCCGGGGACCCGAGAACCAATTGTCTTCACAATAGTCATATGATTGTGAGCCGTGCTGCTTGACCTTGATGCACCAGTCTCGGGTGGGATACGCTCGTACCGTTCAAAGTCGTGGTCCAATGCAAATTTGTCGAAGGTCGTTGCGGTCGCCGGGCAAAGAGGGTCCCCTGGGAACGGCAAATACCGCTGGACCGCCGCAAGGTTTTTTGTTAGAAGAAATAATGGAGGATTCGATGGTGCAGATGGTTGACCCGGAGAACATTCGATTGGTGCCCGGGGAGAGCGTACAGGGGATTTTTGTTTCTCGTCCCGAGGGATCTCGAGAGGTGGGCCTCTTCATTCGAGGGCTCTCCGGTCTTGACTTCAACGATCGGGATCTGGGGATCGAACAGCGTGCGGGTCTGATCAGATTCGATGATGTCCTGCTCGTCGTGACGATGATCAAGTTAACGCGGAGTAACGAAGAAATCTTCGATGTGTGGTGGAATTACCATTCTCCCGACGGCTCGGCTCAGTTCAAGAGGATGTCCGAGCAAGAGGTCCTCACCGTTCACTTCTACAATGAAAAGGGCAAAAAGTTCTCCGTGGACACGGAGAATGGATTCCGGAAATTTTTTAGAGACTTGCAGACTTTGATCGGAAGAACGCAACCGTGGACGGAAGTCGAGTTCGATCGCGCGGTGAGAGGTTTCTGTGCACAATCGTATCCCAAGGAAAATCTCTGGGAAATGATCGAATTGGGATCGCACTTGAAGGACTCCATCCAGGCCCAACCACCGGGACTGGAGACCTATTCCGGAACGATTCCCGAGGAACTGCACCGTTTTTATGAGTACTCACCGGAAAAAGGGCACAGCATCAGAGTCATACCTTCCATCCTGGAAGGTGAAGCGACCGGCGGTAACCCCGAAGAGTTTCTCCACGCGGCGCCGGTCAAGACGGTCCTGCGATGTGGTATTCGGTGGACGCGCGGATATCCTGTCGCGCCGATTCCATTCATCCCGGGCCACGGGCTCGCGGTCCCGCCCGACGACTCGGAGTTCTAGATCGGTCTGTTCCTCGCTCTTTTCCAAGGGCGTGCACGCGGAACGTGCGTATGGATTCCCTACGACGATCCTCGACTGAACATAAGATCCAACAACCGGAACTTCATGACCGGCCCGTCGGGAATCGTCGGCGATGCACGCGAATCCCGGAGGCCGCATTCCCATGTCGTTTTCTTATACGGCGTGGAACGTAACGAAGAACCTAATCATCGTATTCCTCAGAAAAGCAGCATGAGCTCATTGAGCTTCGCCCTGAGACGTCTGGTGACCACAAACCAAAATTCGCTCTTTTCGGTGTCTATCTGTGCAATGCCTTTCATGCCGGGTCTGACTCCCAGGGGCACGGCTTCAAATTCCGCTCGGACCCTGAAGACTGCGCCCAGTCTTTCCAGGGTTTCCGACTTGGGCGCGACGCTCTTCACCCTCAAACGACGGCCCTCGTCCGGTTGAAAGTTGAAGTAGATTACCGCGGTCTGGTCCGGTTTTACGTAGGCGGTATCGCTTTCGTTCAGGAAGATGTCCAGGCTGAGGTGTTCGTGTGGCGCTATGGAACAGAACGGTTCACCTGCTTTGAATCTCTTGCCAACAAGTGTTTCCACCTTTTGGGTGAGCACGGTTCCTTCCAGTGGGGCCTTGATTTGCAGGAATTGTCTCTGCCAATTGAGGAATTCCATTTCCTGGCGGGATCGTTCGGCTTTGATAGACACAAGTTTGCTCTCAGCGAGCTTAGTGGGATCTTCGGCGCCCATGTTTCGTAAGATGGCGATCTCGGTTTGATAGCTTTCCATCATTCTTTGAGTTTTGCGAATCTCATAATCCAGTTCTTGGGAATCCAGAACGGCTAGGAGTGAGTCTTTTCCGACGATTTCCCCCTCTCTGACGTACACCTCCTTCACGATGCCGTCTCTTTCCACGTACGCAAAATACTCCATGTCCGGCACCACTTCCGCCTCGCCGCCGACCTTGAGGGTAAGAGGAGCGAACATGCCGGTTACGATAACAACCGCCAATAATAATAGAAGCACGGCCTTGATGACGTAGCGACCCAGTCCCGATGATCGCCGATCTTTTGAGAACGTTCGATTGTAAATGGTACGCACGAATTTATTTCTGTCCAGCAACCACTTCTCCGTCAACGCCGAGCCGAAGAAAGGGATCATGTTCAGAAGGGTCACGGCCTCAATCTCCCCCGGAGGCGTCTCACTGAAAAACTCGAATAGCAGATGGCCGACCACGTTGTTTCCGGAATTGATGGGAACCAGCATGAGCGTGGAGCATCCGGAGTATTCAATGAAGCTCTGCAATGCGGCAGCGGTTTCTTCAGGCAGATCCCTGAGTCGCAAGTTTCCCGCCAACAGCACCAGGGCTTTTTCAACGGGCTTGATGGCGGCGGCAAGCTTGTTGACACGTTTCACCAGGTCGGCCTTGACCTCTACGTAGGGCTGATTGCTGGTCGCGACCAGCTCGGAACGTCCCTCAGAATGAACGATGAGAAAGGAGCGATCAAATGAAAGGAGAGCCCTTGAATCATTCACCAAGATAAACAGGAGCTCCTCCAAGTTCGCCGCGCGCAACGCCCTCTTGGCCAGTTCCAATCCAATGGCGAGCGTCCGTCGCCGGGGATCGTCGGGCGAGTGGTCCGGCGATTTGTGTTCGGGGGTAACCGTGTCCCGTTGCGTACCGTGATCCGTCATGACTTCGTTCGATGGCATTAGAAGATGATTTCCCGGCGAAAAGTCTTGTAAACCGTTTCCACAACCCTCCGGAGAATGCTTCGGGCCGGTTCGGGAACCGCGATTCTGCCCGTCATTCCAAGAGGAATTCCCACTTGATTTGGAAAATCCACTCGACACATGTAGTAGGCCTCCAGAGGTACATCCTTGTATTCAGGGCTGCGTTGGGCGGTTGCGATTTCCCCCCCGAATCGGCTGGAAAATGGAGAATCCGCAAGGTCTTCCCGGTGAAAGACGCTGATTTCCTTCACCGTGGCGGAGAACGATGTGCCTGTTCCGATGGGGAACCAGATTTCGACTGCAGTTCCCTCGCGGACTTTTCCTATCTCATGTTCCGGGACAAGACCGATTACTTCGCATTGTTCTTCTCCGGTCAGTTCGCCGACCACTGTACCTTTCTCCAGTCTGGCGCCGGGTTGAAGATTCGTCGCCAGGTCGGTGATTACGCCGTTGAAGGGGGCCTTCCATTCGAGACGGGACATGTCCTCACGTATCTCCTTGAGTGCATCCGATGTCTGCGAAAGCTCGATACGCTTCAGAGGAATGCGTGCCAGGTCATTTCCGGAGGCTTCGATAATTGCAATTTCCTCGGACAGCAAAGACTTTTCCAGTTTCTTGTCACGCAGCTCATATTCCAGACGAGTGGAATCCAGGGAAAGGATCGTGGTGCCTTCGCGGACTCGTTCACCTTTCCTTGCGTAAACATTTCCGACAGGGGCTTCCACGGGAATAACGATTTTGCGAACCATGGTCGAGTCAATATAGCAGGGATAGACCGAATTCCTGGACCAGGGAATCGTCACCAGAACACCTGCAGACACCAGAAATGCGGCAAAGACCGCCAGTCCGTACGGTCGAAAGCTCATTTCAGACCTCCGCTTCCACAAACCCGACATACCTCCGACCAGCGGGCGAACCACAAAGAGTGTAAAAGCCAGACACCCGAGCATGATGCCGAGTGTCTTGTCAAACCGGTAGTAAATTCCTATGACGATTCCGGCATACAGGAATATCCTGTAGATAAAGGCCGCGATGCCATACACCAACAGAATGGAGAACTCCTTGCCGCGGTTCCGACGAGCCCGGAAGGACTCCACACCCAATACCCGATTCCAGAACAGATACCTCAGCAATCCAAACGATCGTGATTGCAGGTTCGGAATCCTCAACCAGTCAGCGAGAACAAAATAGCCGTCGAACTTCATAAGCGGGTTCGCATTGAACAGAATCGACGTCAATAACGATATGGCCATGAGATAGAACGCAACGGAATTGACGATCCCGGGATTCGTGAAGTACCATACAAAAACGGAAAACACGGCTATGCAGGCTTCAGAGAAGACTCCGGCGGCGGATATCCACATCCTTTGGCGCCGGTCCGCCAATTGCCACGCGGCCGTGGTGTTGCAGTAAAGAACTGGGAAGAACAAGAGAAACCCCACACCCATTTCCGGGACGTGAAGGCCCAAGCTCTTCGCCGTATACGCATGAGAGAACTCATGAATCAGTTTCACAAGCGCGATGGCGATCCATAATACGGCGAGATTGCGAACATTGAAGAAAAACAGATATTCTGTTTGAAATCGCATCAATCCGGAAATCAACAGATAGATCGCGGCGGGGGCCAATATAATCGGGATCAATGCAGTGACGGGGTTAACCGCCATCCGCCACAGCCACAAAGTCCTGCTCAGAAACTCATCAGGATTCACAAGGGGAATAAACAGGAAATATATGCGGAAAAGACTACGCTTCCTCCGGGCTTCTTCCAGTGAAGCTTTGAGACGCATCTGGTTCGCGGAGTATCCGTGCGCGGTTCCCAGCAGGAGCCCCACCCGTGAGAATTGTTCGAGCAATTTGCTTGCATGCTCTATGGTGTAGTAGCGACCATAGAGTCTTAGTTTCTCTACCGCTTCTTCCACTGTGACGGTTCCATCGAGAACCCGCAACAGATCGAACTCGTACGAGGACAATCGAAAGAACTTATTGGCCACGGGATCTTCCAGGACGATGGATTGACCTCCATGCGCCTCGCCGAATGCATGCCTCCTGATATCAGGCCTGAATTTGGGTTTGAACTCAGCCATGTCCACACTATATCACAGTTGTACAAAGGGAACCGATCCAGGATGGAAAGGGTGGTGTCAAGGGATTTGTCTTCTGTTTCTCTTCGCGTCCCGATGATTTCACGGCCTGATTTCGCACGCTCTCCATGTGGGGCCGTGGAACGCCTGCGGCTTCTGTTGCATCCGGCACGGATCGCAGGGGCCGGCAATCCCTTCAATTCACCGTTCCCCATCAGGCCGCTACCGGCCTACCGGCGAATAAGATCGCTGACCGCTCCCACGGCGCTTCCGAGAACCGACTTTGGCAGATGCATAATTTGGTGAGCCATTCTGCGTTCATCCTGAGCCTGAGGATGCGCGGTCGAGACGGGAAAATTGGTGCCCACTGCAGCATGGAGGTCGGCGAGCGCCGCGTGGAGTTCACCGGCCGCAAGGAGCTTGTCGATTCGTGCCTCCAGAAGGTCGCACAACTTGAGTCGTGCATCGACATGGCCCAGGTGTCTTGAAACCGAGTCGACCAATGATCGTCCCTTATCCAAAGCTTGGGCGATTCGGTACGATTCACGGGCCTGAACTTCCAGCTCGGCGGCCTTCTTGAGACGATCATAGGCAGAAATGGCATCGAGTGTTTCCATCCTGACCTGAGTAAGAATACCCATGGAAATCAGGGATCGCTCCTTGTCCGTCTTGACAACGTTTTCTTTGGCGGCCTGGTAGCTGAGCAGATCCGACGTGAATTGCATGAGGTCCCAGGTCACTCGGAGCCCGCCATCCGTCCATCCATTATGATAGAGAAACTTGGTCGCGTCCCAGTATTGTCCCAGGAACCCTTCAGCTTTGGGAAAAAATTTCACGATGGACCGCTTCTGTTCGTCCAGGGAGCTGAGAAACGTAAGATCTGCCTGAAAGGCCTCAGGCCGGTTCAGCAGTGCCGCGGCTTCCAGCTTACACGGCTCCAAATCCCATGGGGGAATGGGTTCCAGCCTGCCGATCACCCGAAAGTGGTCGTCAGGACACACATTCATATTTGCAGCAAGCAAATCGCGCTGCTTACCTATGCTCACGCGGATTTCGGAGAGCCTCGCCTTGGCGTTGGACCACCGAGCCTTCGAATAACGAAGTGTTTCCTGATATTCCTTTTCTTTCTCCCTGTACAAATCCAGAGTTCTCCCCCGGTCTCCCACCGTCTCCAGATCACTCGAGACCCCGACCAGCTTGTTTACGAGCTCTTCGGCTCTTGGGAGGGCTTCCTGAAGAGCCAGCAGCCGATAAAAAGCTGCGGTCGCCGATCCTATAAGCTTCTGTGCGACCCGGTCCCGCTGATACTTCGCAAAGTCGGTCTCATTGTTCCTCACTCGCGAGAAGTAGTAAGCCATGGCCGCCTCCATGGGAGACCATTTCAATTCAATATGGCCCCTGGACCAGGCTCGAGTCCTTGCCGTCGACCAATTGGTCACCCCGGTGCCGGGTCCCGGTCCAATCACTTCGAACGAGCCTTCCTGGCCTATCACGTCGCTGCGGCTCCAGGCCAGCGTATCTCGCTGAGAGTACTCGTATCTCCCCTCTATTTTCGGAAGCATAGCCGGAAGAGTACTCTGCGCGGTTCTTGCCTTCACCTGCTCGTCCCACAGCGCGGTGTGCATATCAAGGCTGTTGGAAAGCACGAGACGACGGCAATCATGCAGTGTCAGATCCGTGCGACCTTGGTTGGCCGCCGCAACAGGCTTTGCCCGGTATGCAACAAGAACCCGCTGAGCATTATCCTGGCGTATGTGTAAGAGGGGAGCCTGACACGCAACAAGTGTGAGAAACAAGGCACATAGGCAACCAGCCGACAGGATATACAGGCCGCTGCGACAAGACATTCGGCCCTGATCTCCAATCGACCGACCATAAAAAACGGCCTTCAGACCCGTTCTTAGGTCTTTGAGAACCGGCCAATCGAATACCATACCCATCACCATCCTCAATTGAAATACCCGTAGGGGTTATTGCATACCATCCCACGCGGACACTCCGACCAGTTCCCTCACCCGCGAAAGAATATCACAAGACGCGTTTACGCTCATATAGCATAACAGATGGGAACCTGTCAACCATTTGATTCATTTTGGAATTCCGGTACTCTGTCGAGCATGTTTCCCTGAGGGAACGGCATGCGGTCCGCCTCGGACGAGGTCGCCGTAAGGGAGGGAAAAAACCGCTTTCAGAAAGAACAACGTAACCGGTGACCGATATGTTCAACACCTTCTTGGCTATACGATGATCATTCTACACGTACTGGAGTGAGGACGAAAACTCGGTACAAATACTTATAGACCTCCTCCTACGGACGACGGCTGCGGACGGCGTTCCACACGGTGGAGCGAACGGAACGAACGGGTCGGTCGCTCCTGAGCCTACTCCGGATCCGCCAGCTTCACACTGCCGGACATGCCCACTTCAAGCCTGTTGTCGGGATTTTCCAGCAAGACGTGTACGCGCTTGCTCTTGGATGCAGGGTCAATGAGGGGCGCGATTCTGGCGATTTTGCCCTCATAGGATTTTCCGCGGTAACTGAAGTAGGCTCTTTTCCCAATGGCAAGTTGTGGAATTCCGGCCTCAGGCCAATTGGCGCGGGCATAGACCTTTGAGATGTCGACGACTTCCAGAATTTTTTCCAGAAAATCAACGGTTTCGTGAGAATCACGGTACCGAACTGCAATCAACCCGGAAAAAGGCGCTTTGATGCGGCATGCCTGCAAATTGAGCCGGGACTGTTCGGTCTTGAACTTGGCTTCTTCGTACCGGGCTTCCAGCACCTGCACCTGAAAACGGGATGCGTCCACATCCTCTTGCGTGCAGGCTCGATTTTGATAGAGATCTTCACGGATTCTAAGGTTCGACCGTGCCTCTGCCAGGGTGCGCGCAATAGCCTCTTCGTTGGATTTGAACTCCCCGTGTACGGCCTCGTACTTAGCCGGCGAGACCTCGGCGAGGAGCGCGCCGGCCGATACGGGATCACCCTCCTGGAAATTGATGCGATCCACGATTCCTCTGACCTCTGACCCCAGGGTGGCCGACTGATACGGGTAAATCACCGCATTCACCTCATTGGGAAGTTCCCGCGAAACCAAGCTTTCCTCATTGACCGTTGAGGATAGTTCCTGGGGAGTGGATGCGATCCGCGTCGAGAACTCGGGCAGTCGCTCCGTTTCATCCGCGAACAAGTGGCTTGTGCATACCAGTAACCCGGCCAACAAGAAAACTAACCACTGACTGAGTGACCCCATCATGTGTTTCTCCGTAACTCCGAATGTTGAGCGAAATGGAGATCCCGGCTGTTCTTCCAGTGCCGGTTCTCACAATATGTCGGCATCATATCACAACGGGAGCGCATCCGTCACCGTCCAAAAACAAGAAAGCATCGCCGTCATGGCCTTGCACATGCAGCGTTGCCAAAATAGTCATCCGATTCATTATGCGGCTCCATCAATCAACTTCGAGCAACTGAGCCACGGTCAGGTCATCCAGGTCAAAAGCAACGGTCTCCTTTATGGGGTAGTAGTCGAAGTCAAGTTTCTTGCCCATGTCTACCTCGACAGGATGCCCCTCAAGCGGAGTAGTGGGATCCTGACCGCCGCCGATGCCGAGGCTCGGTTGACCCGGATCGAACGCATTCCACAGGGCGATAAGGTCCGCATCGAAATCGAGTCGCTTTCCATCCGACACGTGCGGGTGGTGTCCGGCCAGCGGCGTGATGGGGGCAATGCTTCCGCCGATTTCCTGTTCGGGCTGTTTGAAGAGCTTGCCCATGAACAGAGACAGCACGTCATTGATCTTCTCGGTGGGACGCCTGAAGAAATGAGTCCATTCCGCCCATGGACGCTCTTCAATAGGGCTGTGCTCAGCCAGAATCGGCTCGTGAACCGGTTTGGCTCTCGGTTCAATATTCTCAGGTTCCGGCAGTACCCGGGTCCCCCGATAGTGATCAATATCGGGTTCCCTCGGTTCGAGCGGCAAATCGCCGATAGGAACATCGACGATCAGCATGAAGCTCTGGATATCCCAGCCGCCGTTTCCGTCATCGACCCGGATGGTCACCCTGTGCGAGCCGGCCAGATGGCTCGGTGCCTGCCAATGGATCACTCCGGTGTAGCGGTCTATGCTGATGTCACCAGGACCCTCAACAATTGAGTAGGTGACCTCATCGTGGCCGGCATACCAATCGTGTCGGCCTTCTTCGCTACTATTCGCATCATAAGAGAAGAACTTGGTTTCCATCACCACGACGGGATCTGAAGAGGGATTCGACGTGAAAACCGGCGGTCTGTTCAAAACCGTCACGTTAAACGTGTCGGAGGCCGTGCTCAGAAAGCCGTCATGATGCGTGATCCTGAACGTGTAGTCGCCGACGTCCGAATTTGTGACCGACCAGGCGATTTGCCCCGTAGAGGGGTCGAACACGATGTCCGATCCAAGGTTGCCGTTCGCCGCGTTGTAGGTTCCCACATCCACAAAGTTCCCGGGACCCGCGTCAAGCCTGGCGATTTCCAGGCTATAGTAAGCGTCGCCGGTTCCGAACGGTACGGGAGTCGGGTTGTCGCTCTCTATTTGCTCGTCTCTTGCAACGGCATCGATGAAGAGTGGAGCGCCGTCCTCTACTATGGTTTGGTCGGGGATATCACTTATGTCCGTCGGATCGTCGGCAACATAGACTTCGAGCGTTGCCCCGGCGACTCCGCCCGCGTTGTCATCGGCTACAATGGTAAACTGATACGCAGGTCTCGCAGCACCGCCGCCCCAAAATGTCGTAACATCCGCGTTGGTGGTCGCCCAAACGATCTCACCGTTCAACGTATCGAAAAAGACTTCGCCGCCGTGAGGACCGTTCGGGCGGTAGCCCGGAGTCCACAAGACGCCGTCAATAAGCAGAGAGTAAGTGAGGCCGAACCCCTCGTCCGACGTTTCAATACGGCTTTCTTCCAGCGTCCACAGTTCCGGAGACCCCGGATGGTTTACCGCGTCGTCTTCCGTCAGGTCCCAACGGGCAGGCGATGGAAATGCAGTGAACTCAGGAGGATCGTTCTCCAAAGTCAATTGGAACGTCTTAATGTCGGAGCTTCCGTGGCCGTCATGATGAATCACTTGGAAATCGTATACGCCGACAAGCTTGTCAAGGTTGTTCGGTGTCCACTGAAAGAGCCCCGTATCAGGATCGAAGATAATGTCGCCTCTGGATCCGTTCCCTGAATTATACACCAAGAAAGGCACCCAACCGGTTCCGTCGTTCACATTCAGGTCGTAGTATGTGTTGATTCCCGGCCTTTCGACCTCCTCGTCCGTGGCTTGGATGTCATACTGGAAGAGCACGTCTTCGGTGATGGTCTGATCCGCGGGATGATCCGTGATGTCGGTAGGATCGTTGAAGACCCTCACATCGAAGTCATTCCAGGCCGAGGGGTTGTTGTCTGGGTGTCCGTCATCGGCCCTGACGCTGAAAACGTATGGTAATCGGGAACTTCCGCCGCCGGTGTCCTCGGTCACGTCTGCGTTGGTGGTGGCCCATTGGATTTCGCCGGTGTTCGGATCGAAGATGACCTCGCCGCCGTCGGGGCCGTTGGGACGATAGCCCGAGGTCCAGTTGTAGCCGTCGATCCGGAGCTCGTATGTGATATTGGCGTACGGATCGTCGTCCGAGTTGAGGTCAAGAGTCCACAGCGAAGTGTCCGCGGGAAAATTCACCGAATCATCTTCGGTGAGCTGCCATGTTACCGGTACGTTACTGATGTCAGGCGGCCTGTTGTCCACGGTCAGAGCGAAGGTTTCCACGTCGCTGCTGCCGTGGCCATCGTAGTGAGTTACCCTGAAATCGTAGGTACCCACTTCTGCGTCGTCGTGATTGGGCTGCCATGAAAATACGCCGGCGTCGGTGTCAAACACAACGTCGGCTCTGAGAAGGTTGCCCGCGTTGTAGTCTGTATAGCTCTGCCAGCCGGATCCATCATTCACGTCCAGGGTGTAATATGTGTTGATGCCGGCTCGCTCCACCTCTTCATCTCTCGCCTCAATATTGTAAGTGAAGAGGCTGTCTTCCATTATCCTCTGATCGGCAGGATGATCCGTGATGTCGGTAGGATCGTTGTACACGATCACATCGAAGTCATTCCAGGCCGAGGGGTTGTTGTCTGGGTGTCCGTCATCGGCCC
>JAVHLK010000010.1:0-12308 GCA_031082285.1 Desulfomonilaceae bacterium | reverse complement strand
CCACCTCTTCATCTCTCGCCTCAATATTGTAAGTGAAGAGGCTGTCTTCCATTATGTTCTGGTCGGCAGGATGGTCGGTGATCTCAGTGGGATCGTTGTACACGATCACATCGAAGTATTCCCATCCGGAGAGATTTCCGGACGCTGCGCCGTCGTCGGCCTCAATCCGGAAAACGTAGGGGCTCCGCGCCGGCGTGACGCCGTCTTCCTGAATGGTCACGTCGGCATTAGTGGTTGTCCACAGGATTTCCCCATTGACGGGGTTGAAAACGATCACGCCGCCATGTTCGCCGTTGGGTCTGGATCCGGTCCACGTACCGGTGAAGGAGTCCCAATCGGAGTAGGTGAGTCCGCCGTCAAGGCTGATCTCGAGAGCGTATGTTACTCCATAGCCCTCTTCGTCGGAATTTACATAGCTCTCAGGGTAGATCCAGGTGGTATACTCGGTGCCGGCGGGCAGAGGCTCCAGGACCTTGCTCCAAGCGGTGTCTTCCCTCAGTTCCCAACTCGGAAGTTCGTCCAGGCTTGGAGGTACGTTCGTCACCGTGGCCTCGAAGCGGTGTTGGTCTGAGCTGTCGTTGCCGTCATAGTGGGTGATGCGGAAGTCGAGGACGCCGGCGACTGCGTCAAGGTTGTTCGGCGTCCACGAGAAGACGCCGGCATCTACGTCAAAGATCACATCGGCGCGCAGCCCGTTGACCTCATTGTACCCGTCGACGCCGTTGGAGTACGTGATCCACGTGGCCCCGCCGTCGGTGGACACTTCCAAGGTGTAGTAGGTGTTGTCGAAGTGGTCGTGGGTCGCTGGCCTTTCCTGCTCTTCGTCACGCGCAGTGAAGTCGTGGCTCAAAGTCGCGTTTTGGACGACCGCCTGCGTTGCGGGTAACGGATTCTCAATGACCGTGGGATCGTTGTGCACCTGCACGTCGAAGTAGTTCCAGTCGCCCGTTCCCAGTCCGTCGTCGGCGTAGACCCTGAACTGATGGACGGGCGAGGTTTGTCCGCCTCCGTCGGCAGGAGTGGCCAGCGTGGTGTCCGCATTGGCGGTCTCCCACTTCACGGTATCGGTCGCATCGTCATACTGCAGCAGGCCGCCGTCCGGGCCGTTGGGTCGAATTCCCCCCGAGGTGACCGTCTCCCACGCCCATGTACCGTCCGCGTCGAGATCGGCATAGATCTGCACCAGGTAGGTTACGTCCGTGTATCCGATGGGATCGTCGTCGTCGGACGTGAACGTGTACGTCACTAAGTCTCCTGCGGCCTCCGTTTGGTCCTCGGTCAGCTCCCAGACCCCGCCGGGAGGCAGGTTGATGACCGGCGGCCGGTTAACCACCGTAAGGGTAAAAACCTTTTGATCGGAGCTGCCGTAAGCATCGTAATGGGTTACTCTGAAATCCCGAGATCCGATCTGCGAGTCCGCGTGGTTGGGGGTCCATTGGAATTGTCCTCTATCCGTATCGAAGGTCACATCGGCCAGAAGCCCGTTGATCTCGTTGTAACCATCGATGCCGTTTGAGTGGATTATCCATGAGCCGCCTTCAAAGACTTCCAGCGAGTAGTAAGTGTTGATGGCGGACGGATCGGGCCGCTCGACCTCCTCGTCCGTGGCCTCGATGTCGTATGTGAACGTCGTGTCTTCCGTGATCTGCCGATCGGTCGGATAGTCTGTTATTATTGTCGGATCGTTGTACACGATCACATCGAAGTATTCCCATCCGGAGAGATTGTCCGACGGGTTGCCGTCATCGGCCTGTATTCGAAAAACGTAGGGGCTCCGCGCCGGCGTGACGCCGTCTTCCTGAATGGTCACGTCGGCATTAGTGGTTGCCCACAGGATTTCCCCGTTGACGGGGTTGAAAACGATCACGCCGCCATGTTCACCGTTGGGTCGTGAGCCGGTCCATGCCCCGGTGAAGGAATCCCAGTCGTCCCAGCTCGTACCGCCGTCGAGGCTGATCTCCAGATCGTACGTTACTCCATAACCTTCTTCGTCGGAATTCACGTAATTCTCGGGGTAAATCCAGTCGGCATATTCGGTGCCGGCAGGCAAAGGCTCAAGGATTTTGCTCCAAGCGGTATCTTCCATCAATTCCCAGTCGGGAAGGGGGTCCAGGCTTGGTGTAATGTTGACGAAATACACGAAGAAGTAATCCGATACATTTGACCCGTGAGCGTCATAGTGACGGATGCGGAATTCGTGCCGGTAGTTTCCGCCCGAATCCGGCGTGTTGGGCACGTCGGCATTGTTGGGAGTCCATTCAATCCGGCCGGTCTTCGTGTCAAAGATGATATCCGCGCCGTTGAACGAGTTGTTCCATGTGTTGAACGGACTGGTGGGGCCGCCGTCGACTCGTCTCCATGTTCCCTGGTTCTCCCAATCTATATAGAGGTAGTAGTAATCGTCCGCATCGTAGCCGGGCTCATTGGGATACTCGTCGATGGCGTTGACTTCTGCATCGTCGATCACCCACAGGACATCTTGAGTAAGAAGTTGATCGGTTACATCGGTGGTGAACGCCGTCGGGGTGTTGAGCACCCGTACGCTGAACTGACCGTCCGACCAGTCGGAATAATCTATCCCGTCCCAGGTTCGCACCTGGAACTGGTACGCCTGGTGGCCGGTAATGGTGCCGCCGGTGATAGTATGGGTTACGTCCTCGTTGGTGGTTTGCCACTGGATTTCACCGGTGACTCCGTTGAAGATAATCTCGCCGCCGTGAGGTCCGTTGGGTCTCAGGCCGGAGACCCATGGAATCCAGGTTGAACCGCCATTGGTGCTGATTCGCAGTTCAAACGTCACCGCCGTGTATGCATCATCATCGGAGTCCAGGTCCAGAGTGGAATTCGCGGCGGTATCATCCTCGACCAGGTCCCACTGTACGGGATGGTCCACTTCCGCCGGCCGGTTGTCCACGGTGTAGACAAACGCGGCAACATCACTGCTGCCATGCCCGTCGTGATGGATCACCCGGAACTGATAGTCGGACGTGTGGAGCGTGTCCGAGTGGTTGGGATCCCAGCCGAACAGGCCGGTATCCGGGTCGAAGGTAATGTCGGCCCTGATGCCGTTGTGTGCGTTGTAGTAGTTCCAATCAACCCAGTCCGGGTCTGCGTCCAGGTCAGTTATCAGACCGTCGTTTATTTCCAGGGTATAGTAGGTATTACGATAATCGGGATCCGCTCCCGGCCTTTCGACTTCTTCGTCAACGGCCTGGATGTTGAAAGTGAAACCGGCGTCCTCGGTGATGGTCCCGCCCGCCGGTGCGGCGGTAATGCTCGTGGGGGCATTGTACACGGTCACATTGAACTGTTGCACGGGCGAGAGGTTATCACCGGCGGGGTCGGCCGCCGCGTTTCCATCATCAGCCTGAACGGAGAAGACGTAGGGATCCCGAAGCGGGAGCACATCACCTTCGAGCACGGTCACATCCGCGTTTGTGGTGTCCCATTGGATTTCACCGGTGTGTATGTTGAACCGTACCCAGCCTCCGTTGGGACCATTCGGCTGGAGAGCCACGTAATCCGGATCGCCCAGGGGATCGGCCTGGTCCGCCGGTACGCCGTCCACCCACAGACCATAAATGACGCCCACTCCTTCTTCGTTTGATTCAACAAGGCTTTCCGGGTAAGTCGTGGTACCGTATACGGTCCCTGAGGCTCCGCCCACTCTTCCCCACGCCGTATCCTCGCGAAGTTCCCAATGGTCCAACGCGGGAAGGGTGGGGGGCAAATTCCGCACATACAGATAGAAATACGCGTCATCCTGCGTTCCCCAACCGTCGTAATGAATGATCTGGAATTGATGCCTTAACAGGCCGTCACCGTCCGGTGAGTTCGGGACGTCCGCGTTGTTGGGAATCCAGGTGATTGCCCCGGTCTCGGGATCAAACGTGATGTCGGCCCCGTTCCATGCTTCGTTTGCTGTGTTGTACTCACTGGTGGGACCGCCGTCCACCCGGTACCACACACCCTGGTTCTCAACCTGGATGTACAGCTCGTAGTAATCCTGCTCGTAACCGGGCATATTTGGATACTCGTCGATGGCATGGACATCGTCTGGATCAACGACCCAGGCGCTGTCCTGATCGACGACGGAATCGGACGGCGCTAGGTCGATCCCCGTAGGAGTGTTTTCTATGGTGAGCGTGAACGGCTGCCGGATACTCACGTCACCATCGAAGAAGTCTATGGTAAAGGTATATACGCCCACCAGATGGTTGTCCGGAGATCCGTCCGCATTTGCCGTGTGCACCGGATTGACGCGCATGGTCCCGTCTTTGGTATCGATCTCCAGCCACACCGGCGCGCCGATCAAGGTGTAGAGGTTATCATTCTTGAGCCAATGATCGTGCGGTTCATCGGTGGTATACACGTTGAAGGGATACAGTGCAGTCTGATCTTCATACCAGACGGCCTTGTTCGGTGTTGTGAAGCGCGGTACCGTGTTGATCACCGTCAAGGTGAAGTCGAGTGTGGTGACGCCGCCGTTCCCGTCATCAATCACGACGGGGAAAGTGAAGGTTCCGACATCCCTGTTGGTGGGGTTTATGGTGAGCTTACCGGAGTAACTCTTGGTGTTGCCGTATGCGTCCGGGTCGAATCCGTTGCCTCCGTCATCGGCGAACCTGAAGCCCGGAGGCGTCGTTGACGGGTCGATGGAATAGAACACTTTGGAGCCTGACCCGCCGTTGGCGTACGAATTATGCTGAAATTCATCGTCGGTCAACAGATCGAAGAAGTTGCCGGTGGTGTCTTCCGTGAGGGTCAAAGTATACGTAGTGGAATTGGGGTTTTTGAATGTCGGCGCCACATTGTTCACCGTCAAGGTGAACTCCTGGTCTACAATACCGCCGTTTTGGTCGTCCACCCTGACTGTGAAGATGTGGGTCCCCACATGGGCATTGGTCGGATTGGCGGTGATGATGCCGGTCTCACCGTCGATCTCGATCCACGGGTCCGCGCCGATCAGTTCGTACGTGGTTCCGCCGACACTTTCGTCGTCAGTCTGCACGTTGTAGCTCAACGGCGAATCTTCGTCCACCGACACAAACGGATCGGTGAAAAAGACCGGAGGCCGGTTTTCCACGATGACGGTGACGACCTGGTCGGTTCTTCCGTCGATGTTCGGCTCGCCATAATGGTACCTCTGATTCCGGTCCCAGGCCGTCACCGTGAAGGTGTAGTCGCCCACATGCTCGTTTGTGGGATTGCCGTGGATCTCGCCGGTGTACGGATCGATGTACATCCAGGTGGGGGCTCCCGACATGGTATAGTAAGTGGGACCCTGGCCCTCATCGTCCACGTGAATGTCGATGATTTGGTCTCCCAGGTCCTCTTGAATACGCAGGTCAGCGTAATTTACGGCAGGGTCGAATACCGGATCCCTGTTGTAGATCTGCAGCGTGAAGGTCTGGGAGATGTCTCCCCATCCGTCGTTCGCGTTCACGGTGAATGTGTGTGGACCGACCTGCGTATTGTCAGGCTCGAACCCCGGCGTGGTTGAAATAACACCGGTATTGGGATCAATCGAAATGTTGCCGGATAACCATGCGGGTACGCCCGACAACCAGAAAGTGACGGCGCCGGGATGCTCATCGTCGTTGGTGTCCACGTCAAAGCTGAATGGCGAAGAGTCCTCGCCCCACTTGGCCGTGTTCGGCGTTGTGAAACCGAAACGGTTTTGAAGGGTTACCGTCAGCGGTTGAGTGATTACCCCGCCATGTCCGTCATCGAATCGTACCTGGAGATTCCAGGTCCGATGATCGTCGTCATTGTCCAAAACGCGGTTAATCGAGATTTCACCGGTACCTTCGTCAATCTCGATCCATGCGGGAACCGTGTCCGCTCCGTCGATTATGGAGTAAGAGGTTTCCGTGCCGTGACCCTCATCGGTAGTGTTCACGTCGGCAAGGACCGCTCCCGCAGGTGTTGTATCTTCAATGATCGTCACCGTGCGAGGGGGATTAGTGAAAATGGGCTCCACATTGTCCACGTGTAACCGGAAGTCGGCTTGTCGATCAAGCTCGCTGCCGCCCTGCCATACGATGACGTCGAACACGTAAGGATTGCCGTCTATGGGGCTTGTGACCTCGGAATTGATGGGGCTTCCCGTCAGAATACCGGAGCTCGCATCTATGGTGAGCCACCCGCGGTAAGTCAGCCCATCCGCGGAAACGTACGGATCCGACGTGTCAAAAGAATATGTTACCGTTACGCCTCCATCTTCCCCGGAGTACTGGATATCGAAGTGCTGATCGGCCTCGTCTTCCAGGAACCTCGTGTTGTTCATGGAGAAGAAATCATCGTCATAATCGGGGTCCGTAACTCCCGGAGGGGTGGCCGTCACGGTGAGCACCAGGTTTTCCTCGATCCACACCGTCCCGTCAAAGAACCTGACAGGGAAACTCAGCGTAGTTTCATTCTTTGGATCCGGCCCCGGTCCTGAAGGATCGATGGTCACTATCCCCGTCTTTGGATCCACCGAGATCGTCAGCCACGAGGGAAGGGTGACCGAAGACAGGTCTATGACGTATTCGTTGTTGTTGTCGGAATTCTCGTCGGTGGTATGCAGGTCGAAGAATTGCGCTCCCCGGTGAATATCAACGGTCACTCGGTAGTCTCCGGGACTGGGGTCAGGGTTCCACAAAGGCGGATTGTTGATGACCTCCACCGTGTAGGCGTGCGTGTCCGTGCCTCCCCAGCCGTCGTGTACCGTGACGTCGAAGGTCCAGAGTCCCACATGCTCATTTAAGGGCACCAATGAGAACGTGCCGTTGGTTGTATTGAAAACGCCGGAAAGCCACGGAGGCGCGTCCGCACCAAGGGAGTAGGTTACCGGCCCGTCTCCTTCCTCATTGGAGTCGATATCGAAGAAGTAATAGCCGGTGTCTTCCGTCATGATAAAAGGGCCTGCGGGGGTCATTACCGGATCGATGTTGTTGACGTGAATGGTGAAGCTATGGGTAATGACGCCGCCGTTGGCATCGTCAAATTCTACGGTGACATTGTGGTCGCCCACGTGCGCATTGGACGGTGTCCCGCTGATCTGCCCCGTAGAACTGATGCTCAGCCAGGAAGGTCCCGACAGGATGGAGTACCGAGTGGATTGTGTCGGCGGGTTCTGTCCCTCGTCATCTGCATTGAAGTCATAAGACACCGGGTCACCTTGATCGACCGTGATATCCGTCAATACCGGCCCGCCGCCCCAGTCCCAAACGGGATCCCTATTGATGATCTCGATGGTCACCATCTGATACATGACGCCGCCGTTGCCGTCGTCCACCTTCACGTTGACCGCATAGGTTCCCACATCCCGGTTGTCGGGGGCCGGAACGATGATCTCGCCGGAAATCGGGTCAATGCCGATCGTCCCCCCGGACGGGAGGGTCGGCGGAAACAGGACACTCCAGTCGGCACCGGGCTCCGGATCCTGCAGTTCAACCGGAATGCGCATTTCCGCCCCGGAGTCCTCCTGGGCCGATCCATTGGTCGTAATGATCACCGGCGGAGTGTTCATAACCGTGAGGGTGAACACCTGCTCGATGGGGGGGGCACCATGTCCCTCATCCGCAAAAATCGAGAACGTATGGTTACCTACGCGACTGTTGTCGGGCTGATCTCCCAACGCGGAAAGCACTCCGGTCACAGGATCGATGGAAATCCAGTCATTCCAAGTGAGAGCTCCTCCGGCAAAGGAATAGGTCACGCCGTCGCCTTCTTCGCTGGTCTGGACATCGAAGGTCTGGCCCGCGACGTCTTCCCTCCAGGTGGTTGCCGAGGCGGAGGTGTAGAAAAGCTCGATATTTGCAACGTGCACGCTCAGCGTGAGCTGCTCGACTCCGCCGTTCCCGTCGTCAAATTCCACCACCAGCGAGTAGCTGCCGACGTCCTGGTTCACCGGCGTGCCGGATATAATTCCCGTATCCGAGTCAATTGACAACCAAGGCGGAACCGCCCCGCCATCCAGCGAAACGAGGCCGTATCCAGGCATGCCCGAAGGCGGAGGGTCGCCCTCGTCGTCGACCTGGAGGTCGAAGGTCTGAATACCGCTTCTTTCGACCATGTAGAAGTCGAGCTGAACATTGAGAAAAGACGGAGGATTGTTGAATACCGTCAGCGTAAAGGTTTGATCGAGGCTCTCGGTCCCGTCATCCGCGCGAACCGTGAAGGTGTACGATGAATCCTCCACATGCTGGTTGGTGGGATTGCCCGTAATCACCCCCGTGCCGGGGTCAATGGAAACCCAATCCGGAGCACCGATCAGTGTGTATGTAACCGCGATTTCACCATAGGTCTCGGTATCAGTGTCCACGTCAAAGAGGAGCGCATCATCCTCCACCACCGTGGTATTGTCCGGTGAGTCGAAATCCATGGTGTTCACCACGGTGAGCTCGAAGGTCTGGTCGTAGAAAGCGTGCGCGTCAGCGGCCCTGACGGTAAAGATGTGAAACCCGACAAGACCGTCGTCCGGATCCGAGGAAATCACTCCCGTATCGGGATGTATCGCGACACCATCGGGCGCGCCGATGAGGGAATAGATGATTCCCTTGCCCTCATCGTCGCAATCGACGTCAAAGGTCTGCACGCCGGCATCCTCGACAAAAGTCGCGTTGTCCGGAGTCGTGATGAGGGGCGGCAGATCCGCCACGGACACGGCAAAGAGCTTCGTGTCCGTCCACGGTTCGGGATTGTTGACCGGATCGTTATCCGTGGCCGTCACCCGCAAGATGTAATCGCCCACATCCAGGTTATTGGGCGTCCAGTCCATCCGGCCGGTCGCAGGATCAAAAGAGATGTCCGCCGCGGCCGGATGGTTGTTCAGGTTCCAGTCGGTCCATGAAACGAACCCGTCCCCGTCGTCTATTTCTAACCCGTACTCGGCATCACCGGTGAGCTCCGCGGGGCAGTTCGCATCGACGCTCACGACGTCGTCCTGATTGACCGCCTGATCCGGAATGGGATCAATCGTAGCATCGAGCACGATTCTGTCTTCCAACTGCTCAAAAATATTGAGCGGCTCAACTACATGCACCGGCACGCGCTTGCTGAATAGGGGCATGCAACACCTTTGCCTTTCCCGGGAACCGCCTCTTGCCCCGGTTCGTGTCGGCTTCAGACGATAAAGATAAGAATATTCTTCCGCATCCTATTTTCACGGTGAAGCCTTTACGCAAAAAACGTACCGCAAGCCCGCGCAGGCATAGCAAGCGAGGTTATTTTGTCATATCAATGAGTTACTGAGACGTGTCATGTCGAGGAAAAGCATTGGAAGGAATACCGGGAGGGAATCTGCGCCATTTTGACGCTTCCACGCTTTGATTGTGTGCCGTTTTGACTCCATAGGTCCTGTGCGCTTCCGGGTATCTTACCGGCATTGTAACGTTTGTTCGCCAAATGCGTACTTCCCAGCACCATTTCTCGCGTGCAATTATTGCACGCACCGACGGACGACACCGGTCCGGACGCATTTCCGACAGAGGCGCTTCATGGACAAAGACATACGCGCCAAAGGTGCGTACCAGGAAAGTCTTTCGTGGTCAATATTCACCCTTTTCGGGGAAGAACTCTACGACTCACCTGTCATCGCGAGCAAAGCAATCTCAGCGTACCGGAATCCGCGATCTGATCCACAAAATCAGGCACTCAGAGTTCACCGAGAGGGACCGGGACCACACCGGAAGGGCACGAGGGGAATTTCTCACGAGCACAAGAACACTACCCGACACCGACTTCGGCAATCACTTCCTATGGATTTTCCGAAGTTTTCTCAGGTCCCGGTTGCACGTGGCCAGTTCGGTGTATTTCTCGTCAATCTTCTCGCGATCTTCCTTGGTCGTGAGTTCGTCCTTGTCCAACTCGGCAATCTCGCGAACCAGTTTCTTGCAGTGCGCCGCCTTGACCATATCGGGTCTGCACGCGATCTTGCACTCGTCTTCTTTGCTCTTGAGCTTGAGGAGAGTCCTTCTGAGTTCCGTGATTTCTTCACGGATCCGGGTGACCTCTCGGAACTCCTTTTTCTTGAAAGCGTTCTCCATTTGCCGCTCTTTGCGGGAAAGCTCCAACTGCGTGCGGGCCCTCTCCTTGTCGAACTCGCGGCACTCGTCACAGGTGACGCTCAGGGCATCAGCCGATCCGTGTGCCAACAGCACGATCACGGCGCATATCTTGCCGATAGATTTGAGGTAATTCACAGTTCCTTCTCCCAAGATGCTGAACGACCGTCGTGGGAACCTCTGCCCGGTCCGGGTTTCCGGACGGCCCATTTCTCCGATCTGCGGTTAGTGTTCACCCGCCGCCTGCCTGATCAGACGATACACGTCCGGTGACATGGAAGTGAATCGCACTACCGCTTCATAGCCGTCGTCTTTGACTTCCATTGAGACGACCTTGGCATAGATCTCGCCTTCGTCCTGGTCACGGTTGTCGACTCGCAGTCTGAGATTCTCCCATTGAGCGATTTCTCCGCTGACCATGAGGATTGCGGAGGTGAGAGACGCGTGCGTCAAGGATGCCTCGAGACGCGAATCGCCCACGATCTTCTGTTCCAGGCGGTCGACCCGTACCTGCAGCGGTTCCCTCAGGGGCCGGGGCGTGTCGTCCCGGTCGGGAAGACGCACATTGAATGGATGCCCGATGCCGATCACGTCGTAGAGCGTTACCTTGCCGGGAACTCCCTTCATTTCCACACGGAGCACATTCTTGACCTCCACGAGATGCGAGACTGGCCTGTACGTGGCTTCACTTATCAGCACCTGGCCTCCCACGGTGAAGGATTCCACCCGCCCGGTGAAGTTCACATCCGATCCGACCGCTCCGTACTTGGACCGCCGTTCCGAGCCGATGTTACCGACCACCACGGTGCCGGTGTGGACGGCCACTCCCATTTCCAGATGCGCCAGGCCGTCGGCTTCGTTCAGTTCGTTGATGCGTTCCATCGCGGCCTGCATCCTCAGCGCACACGCCACCGCGCGGGCCGGGTGGTCCTCCAGCGGTTCCGGAGCTCCAAAGAAGGCAAGTATGCCGTCGCCGACGATCTCGTCGATCACACCCATGTGATCGAGGAGTATTTCAACCATTCGAGCCAAGTAACGGTTGAGAAACGCGATGACCTGCTCCGGCGACATGTGGGACGTAAGTGCGGTGAATCCCCTGAGGTCCGACATCATGAGGGTGATTTCTCGGGCTTCACCGCCGAGTTTCAATCCGTCCTTGGATTCCAGGAGTCGATGCACCACTTCCTTGGTGAGGTACCGGCCGAACGTGTCCCTAATGAAATCTCGCTGTTTGAGTCCCTCCACCATGCGAGTGAAGCCTTCTGCCAGTTGGCCCACTTCGTCGGTTCTGCGGATGTCGGACAGATCGATATCGAGGTCGCCCTTGGCCACCTTGCCCGTCGCCTCAGCCATTCTCACCAAGGGCCGTGCCAGCGATCGAGCGACCAGGGCACTCACGACGAGCAGCAAAACGACTCCCACCGAGGCCAGCAGAATCGTCCTTTGGTGCAGCGCGGTGACTTCCGCGAGTAGTTCCGTCTTAGGGAATATCGCGCCCAAGGACCATCCCGTCGAAGAGATGCGTGCAAAGGCGAGAAACGCATCCTGTTCCGACAGAGCGTACCCGATGTCCTCAAAGCCGGACTTCTTGCGAATCATGGCGCGGCCGATCTGACGCAAACGAGGGTCGTTGCGCTCTTCCGCAAGACTGAAGACGGACTCCCTCATGATCAAGGACCTGTCCGGGGTCGCCACAAAAACGCCTGCATCCGACACAATGAAACAATGTCCCGTCTGAGCGACTTCAATCGACTTGAGCAGGTCGGTGAGCCACTCCAGGTTGACGTCCGCGGTGACGACTCCTCTGAATTCACGCCGGCCCGTATCCACGTTCCGCCGATACAGCGGGACCGAATAGGTGACCATGAGCACGTTGCCGCCCCCTTCGTCGAAATACGGTTCGGTCCAGATCGGGGCTTCAAGCAGTTTGGTAATGTAGTAGTAATCCTGTTGAAAGTAGTTATATGTCGGTGATGCCAGCTGCTGATAGGTGATCCCGTCCCGAGCCCGGTAGTAGTACGGAGCGAATGCCTGCAAGTCGGGCTTCCACGCGCCGGGAGCAAAGGGTATGGCGGAGCCGAACACCTCCGGATTGTCCTCCACGAGGCTGCGTATAAGTTCCTTGAGTTTCTCCTTGTCGTCGCACCCTTGGAGCTCCAGCCAGCGTGCCAGGCCGGCCGGTGCACGCTCGACCACGCGGAAATCCTGTTCGATCCTCCTGGCCACCGACAGGGTGAGGTTGCGCGCGTTCTTTTC
>JAVHLK010000109.1 GCA_031082285.1 Desulfomonilaceae bacterium | reverse complement strand
GCAACGGATGCGGTGAGTCATTGGTCGGCCCCTTCAGGGCCGATCAGACAATTTGGTTGATGCCCCCTTACCGCGGGTTGAAACCCGTGGCTAGTCACGGTGAGCCCCTGCGGGGCACCGGTTGGTCGACATCTCGAATCGGTCGGCCTATGGACAACCGATGTTCACGGTGCCGGCGAGATACTTATGGGACATGCTCAGGGCGGAGCCTGGGAACGAGAAGGACCCCGCCCGGCGGCATACTCCGGCAACTGTGCGGGTCGACTCACAGTCCGCACCTCTTACCTCGGGCGCGCCCAAGACAAGGACGCAAGTCTCGGTGACGCTTTCAGTGGTAGTCGTGGGTACCGAGCACCACCTTGATGCCGGTCTTGTCCTCTACCAGTTGAGCCAGTTCCTCCGGCTTTGTGTACGGACATCCGGGTTTGGCTGATGAAAGACACGTACTGAAGTGAATGACGTCGGGTTTCATCTCCGAAAGCTTGGCGGCCATGCCCAAGGTCGGTACCACGGTGCGGCCCGGGCACTCACAGGACACAAAGGACACGACCGCGTGGGGTTCAGTGAAAGCCCCCTCTCCCACAGCCGCTGCCTTGAGGCACCTCCACTCCCCGGGACAGCCGTATCCGCTCTCCATGTACGCTCCGCATCCTACGATCGCAACCTTTTTCATGCTTGTTCTCCTTACTCGGGTCTTGTCCGGTTCCACATTGTCTAAGGACAATTCATTGCGGGTAAGAGTATTCACGATCGGGGGCGTACACGTCAAGTAGGCGGATTCCGAGATCCACGGGCAGCCGTGTACGGGCCGAACACGGATTTCCGAGAACGCGGCCTATTGCTTCGCCGGAGCTCGCAGGCTATAGTGCGCGGACCTTCCCCGTGGGGGAGGGAAAACGAAACGTGAGACATTACACCGTATGACGGATAAAGGCCCATTCCGGATCGTTGCCCAACGGTCACAGCCCGATCACAAGGTCCAGCTGGTGGAAGATTGCGCGGGAGCCTACTACCTGCGGAAGGTGTCGGCGGACGAGGGTACGACCTTGTCAAACGCGCCGGTTCACGCTAACCCAAGTGTACTTGCCGAAGCCCGGGAGTGGTTTCCGGACCTTCTCCCTTTTGGCGGAGTACCGGTCGACGCGACATAGTACCGTCTTTCCTGAGTTTGGTTACGTATTTCATTGAGCGCTCGGTAGCGTCCCGTCCCGCGTTCTGCGCGGGATGCCCGTCACCTTCGGGGGTGGGCAATACGTCACCGTATTTGTGCCACAGTGCACTATTGAAGTTCAATCAGAGCAGCAATATCCCGCCTTCTTAGGGGCCAAATAAATGCCGATTGCCATTCTTTTCGTGCTGTTGTGGAGTACCGGCTTTATCGGAGCCAAGCTCGGACTTCCCTATGCCGAGCCTTTCACCTTCTTGCTCGTACGGTTTTGGCTCGTGACCGCCATCGTACTCGCCCTGGCGGTGATTACCCGTGCGCCGTGGCCCGGATCCTCCCGTGACGTATTACACTTAGTGGTGGGAGGTCTTCTGATTCATGCAACATATCTGAGCGGAGTCTTCTATTCCATGTATAAGGGCGTTCCCGCAGGGGTCACCGCGCTTATCGTGGGAATGCAACCGGTACTGACCGCCATTGTCGTGGGGCCTCTGCTGGGGGAAAAGGTAATTCCCCGCCAATGGCTGGGTCTAGCGCTCGGCGTGATCGGTGTGGCCTTGGTGGTCCACAACAAGTTGTCACTCAACACAAGTGATACCGATGGGTTCGTTTGGAGCGCGGCGGCCTTGCTGGGAATCACCGCGGGCACCCTCTATCAGAAGAAGTACTGTACCGCGATGGATCTCCGCACCAGTTCGGTAATACAGTATCTCGCGGCCGGCATAGCCATGTCGTTTGCAGCGCCATTGTTTGAATCCATGAAGGTAGTCTGGACGGGCGAGTTTGTGTTCGCACTCCTTTGGCTCAGCTTGGTTCTCTCGGTGGGTGCCATATTCCTATTATACGTGCTTATCCGCAGGGGCAAGGCGTCGTCCACGGCAAGCTTATTCTACCTGGTTCCGCCATGTACAGGCTTGATTGCGTATTTCGTATTTGGAGAGACCCTCGGCGTTGCCGCCATCTTCGGCATGGGGATCGCCTTGGTGGGAGTGGCCCTCGTGGTCTGGCGACCCTGAGAGGGGAGAGCGCCGACGTCGCGCGTTTGTCGCTCCTCAAGATTTTGGAGTCCGGTGCTTTCCCGACCGGTTCATTCTCGCGTGCGGTCACTCATGATGCGAAGATGTCTTGCGAGATGTTCGGCGCGTTTTCCGAATGAGACCGTACTTCTTCATCCGTGCCCTCAGAGTGGGCCGAGACATCTGCAGCTGAGTACACGCGTTGCCTAAATGCCATTCGTTGCATTCCAATACCTTGAGGATGTGATCTCGTTCGACATCCGCCAAACTCGCAATGCCTTCCTCGGTTCGCGGCATTCTGGGAGAGTCCAGGAGACAGGCCTCGGTGTGCTCTCTGGTCAACACCACCGACTGAGTAAGGACGGAGGCGCGAGTCAGCACGTTTTCCAACTGTCGAACGTTGCCCGGCCACTCATAATCCATCAACAGATCAAGTGCTTCGGGTGCAAGACGCTTCTGTCTTGACGCGTTGTGATGGGACAGTTTCTTGAGAAAGAAGCTTGCCAGGACCGGAATGTCGGACCTCCTGCTGCGGAGCGGCGGAGCATTGATTGTCACGACCTTCAATCGGTAATAGAGATCTTCTCTGAACTTGTGCTCCTGAACGAGCCTCGTGAGATCCCGGTTGGTGGCCGCGACGATTCTTGCATTGGAATAGATGGGGCGATTCCCTCCCACCCTCACAAATTCCCCCGATTGCAGGAAGCGCAAGAGTTTGCTCTGCATTTGCATGGGCAGTTCGCCTATTTCATCGAAGAAGATGGTACCTTCTCCGGTCAACTCCAGTCGTCCCTTTCGCGTCTCGTTGGCTCCTGTAAAAGCTCCCTTCTCATAACCGAAAAGCTCGCTCTCCATCAGGGTGTCCACGAACGTGGAGCAGTCCGTCACGGTGAACGGCATGTCGTTCCACGGGCTGTTGTAATGAATGCTTCTGGCGATCAGTTCTTTGCCGGTGCCGCTCTCCCCCTGGATAAGCACGGTCACGCGGGAATCGGAGACCAGCGCAATGGTTTTGAACACTTCTTTCATCTTGCCGCTTCGCGCGATGATCCGGGGTCGTCGATCGACCGGGCTCATCGCCTGGTCCGGGGCGTCCGCTTCATTGTGATGATCCGCGAAAGTGGTCTGCTCCAGCCGTTGGATCACTGCGTCCATTTCAGCTATGTCGATGGGCTTGTGGAGATAGTCGAAAGCTCCCAGTTTAATCGCCTGAATGGTGCTCTCCATGCTCTGAAATGCCGTGATCACGATCACCTGCAACTTCGGGAATCTGGTGCGCAGTTGCTCCAGCACCTCCAACCCGCTCATACCGGGAAGCCTGATATCCAGAATCACCAGAGAGGGACGTACCCGCTCCACCGTCTCCAGTCCTTCCGGACCGTCCGTGGCGGTGTACACGTCCCAATTCCTCAGACGAAAGAACATCTCCATGGATTCCAGGATCGACCTTTGATCGTCTATTATGCATACCTTGGATCGCACGGATGTCCTCATTTCTGCGGCAGGCTTAAGGTGAAGGCAACGCCTTGCGGTCTACGCGCAGCCGCCGTAATCCGGCCTCCGTGCGCCTCTACTATCTTCTTGACGTTTCCCAGTCCCAGGCCTATTCCTCCCGCTTTTTGGCTGTAGAAGGGATCGAAGACATACGGCAGTTTCTCTTTGGGAATGCCCGGACCGTCATCGGCAACCCGTATGTGCACCCAATGTGGTCTTTTCTCCGACGTGCCTCTCGAGCCGACCATGATGCGCCCGCCCCTTGGGAGTGCTTCAAGGGCGTTGAGCAGCAAATTGACCAAAGCTTGTTCGAGTCTCTCCCGATCCACACACACTTCCCGGACCTTGGGACTCAGGCGCGTGATGGCCTTGACGCCTTGATACGCCATTCTTTGCTCCACGATTTCGAGGCATCCGTCAACGAGATCCCTCAGATTGACCGATCGGCATTTCAGACGAAACGGTACGGTCAGGTCCATCATTTCCGTGACACACCTCTTGATCTGTTCGATCTCGTGAAGTGCGGATGACAAAAGCTTTTCTCGGGCATGCTCCGGCAACCGCTCTTCCGAAAGCATTTGCAGATTCATCTTCATCGCGGTCAGCGGGTTGTTGATCTCATGAGCCAGAGAAGCGGCAAACTGGGCCAGTGCGTTGAGCTTTTCCGCTTCTCGCGTCTTCCTCTCCAATTCCACCCGCTCCCCGATGTCTCTGCAGATGCCGATGTTGGCTACCTGGCCGCCGTACGAGGAGACTTTCGCCATGATTTCAGTCGGCAGGTGTCGACCGTCCCGATGCAGTCGCAGGTATTCGAGACGAGACGCACTAAACGTGCCGCTGCGGCTTCCCGCGTACGCGGTGTCGACCGCTTCCCTGGATTCCGATGCGACAAAATCCAAGTAATTTTGGCCCATGATCTCCTCGGAGGCATATCCGTGCATCCGGGAAAACGCATGGTTTGCGTACACGATGGTCCCGTCGACGAGCACAAAGTATCCGTCGTTGATGTCCTCCACGAGAGTCTTGTACTTGCGCTCGGATTCGGCCAGCTTCCTTGTCCTGTCCGCGACCTCCTGCTCCAGGTACGTGGCCTGGTTACGGAGAAGCTCTTCGTGAAGCCCCTGAAAATAGGTACTGAAACGGGTTACGGTGGATACCATTCCCTCGTGGAGGCGCAAGAGTGTCGGAGTGAGAAACGCCGGCTCCACATGGGTGACCAGCAGGGGGACGACGGTCTCCCTGTAGCGCTCGAAGGCCCGTTGAACCTCCGAAAGGGTGAACCCGCCGTGAAGCCTCTTGACCGCGATGAAATTAATGAATTTTCGCAGCTCGGTCCACTGGTCCTCCACCAGTGCGCTGTGGAAGCAGCTCGTCGCATGGTCGATCAGCTTCGTCAGTTCTTCCGGCGACTCCTCGGAATACCTGGAAGACTTGTCGCTGAGCATTCGATATGCCCACGTTTCGACGATCTCTTTGTGGTAGCGTGTCAACACTTCGTCAAGATCCACCTGAAGCCTCCTGAAGCCGACATCTCCTTACAGGGGTGCAGCGCGTTCTTGTTTGAATCCTGAAATGTCTGGCTGCTCGGACCCCAAATCCCCCCTGCCCCCCTTTGTTAAAGGGGGGTGAAGCCGGTTCCCCCCTTAGAAAAAGGGGGGTTAGGGGGGATTTCCCGGCTCCCTATTCACCCAAAACGGAAAAGCGCGGCACCCTTCTTACAGCACCCGCCTGACGGGATCCACGCCTCGTACCATGAGCCGCACATGCGATCTCGGATTCCGTGGCGTTAAGATTGCTTCGTTTCTCCGGTGCACCCAAGGACACGGTCGGGGGTATCATTGCGCGGGCGTGGAGAGAAATCCAAGATCCTCCAATGACCATACTATCTGCGAGGCGGTCAAGGCATCAAGATATTTTCAACTGGATTGAAACAAATTTTCAATTCAGTTGACCATTCTGTCCCGCATCTTGAGGGTTCACAGCAAGGCTTCTCGACCAACCGTCGGGACCGAAGGCACGAGTGCGGCCCGGAATCTTGTAAGAGTCTTTCAATCCGCGTGGACATTCCGGACAATAAGAGCCGGGAATACCAAGGAATTCATCTTGGCACGGTATTGGCATCGAACCTCACGAGAGACGATGTGTGGAATACACCACCTCTCCGAGAAGGTCTGCGTACGACGACAGGCCCTGCCGGGCCAAATCCGCGGACCCGGCCCTCAGCAGTAAGGCGTTCTCCCCAAATCCTATTGCAACGGAGGCCCGACATGCCTGATACCGCGTTCCCTCACATTTTCAATGAGGGAAAAGTAGGAAAGTTCACATTATCGAATCGGGTAAAGTACGCGGCATGCTGCGTAAGCAATTTCAATACAAGGGATGGTTTTCTCACGGAACGGGAATTCGCACGGGATGCGGTGATAGCCCGGACGGGCGCGTCGATCATGACCAATCAGGGCGCGTATCCGGACACGTCGGGTGAAGGCAAGGCGTATCACTGTCAGTTGTGTATCAACGACGACAAGTACATTCCCGGTCTCAAGAGGATATCGGATCTGTTTCACGATCACGACGCGGTCGCAATTCAACAGATACTGCACGGAGGTCGGTACGGAGGCATAGATCTCGGGTACTGCGTGCAGCCTTCGGATACTCCGCAGACGTTGAAGCACTTTCGTCCCCCTCGCTCCATGAGCAAGGAAGAGATACAGCGAGCGATCGCTGATCACGCCAAAGCAGCGGAGCGAGCAGTCAACGCAGGTTACGACGGTGTGGAGGTGACGAGTTTCCTCGGCTATTTGATGAGCTGTTTTCTCTCCCCTTTCACCAACATGCGCACGGACGAGTACGGAGGTTCGGTGGAGAAGCGTGCGCGGTTCATGGTGGAGATCATTGAAGCGCTGCGCAAAGCAGTGGGACCCGACAGGCTGGTGATCATTCGTCTCAACGGCACGGAGCTCATGGATGAATATGGTGGGAACACCGAAGATGAATGCATGGAGATCATGAGGATCGCGTCGCAGAGCGGAGTCGACATGATCAGCATGGTGATTGGTTGGCACGAGTCAAGACAAGGAGCGCTCGGACGAGACGTCAGCCGAACCGAATGGTTGTACTTGGCGGAAAAGGCCAAGAAATGCATAGGAGACGTCCCTCTGGCCTTCGGTCCGAGGCTTTCCGATCCGTGGGAAGCTGAAAAGGCGATCGCCGACGGAGTGTTCGACTATTGGGAGATCTGTCGGCCGCTTCTGACGGATCCCGAAATGATCCACAAGATTCGGAACGGTACTCCCGAGCGCATTAAGCCGTGCATCGGGTGCATGCTCTGCCTGGCCAAGATGTTCTACAACCAGCCGTATATCTGTGCCGTCAACCCACGTCTCGGCCATGAGGTCGAGCCCGAGTACTCCATAACCCCGGCCGTGGTCAAGAAAAAAGTCATGGTTGCCGGAGGAGGTCCCGGAGGCCTCGAGGCCGCAATCGCTGCGGCTCAGCGCGGCCATGACGTGACAATATTCGAAGCGTCGGACGACCTCGGCGGAGCTCTTATTCCATCGTCGAAGGACATCAGCGGCGGTGAGGTCCTGTTGGAGCTCCTGCAGTACTACAGATATCGCGTGGAAGACCTCGGAATCGGCGTGCGGCTCAACACGCCCGTCAATCGTCGTACGGCGGCCGAATTCGACCCCGATGTGGTGATCGTGGCCACGGGCGCGTCCATACGTAGACCCGACATCCCGGGAGTCGATTCCGAGATCGTGCATGACGCGTGGAAGGTGCTGAGCAACGGCAATTCGGCAGACATAGGCCCGCTCGTTGTCATTCTGGGCGGAGGCAAGATCGGGTTGACGGTAGCCGAGGTCCTGGCGAGGCAGGGAAAGACGCCGGTCATTGTCGAATCAAGTTCGAGGGTGGATCACGACGTGTCCATGACGTTCAAGTGGCGCCACAATGCCCTGGTAAAACAACTCAACATTACGGTCTTCACGGGGGCCTCACCCCTGAGCATAGAAAGCGGCTCCGTGAAAATCCGGGACCAAGACGCGAATGAACTGGACCTTCCGGCCGACACGGTCATCCTCGCAGGTCCCGTAGGGCCTCGTCAGCAGCTCGTCAAGGAGCTCGAGTACTTCTGCGACGAACTCTACGTCGTCGGCGACGCAATGGTTCCTCGCAGCCTGTACAATGCCATTCACGACGGATACAAGTTGGGTGTGCGGATTTAGGAAGCCGTGCGACCAACCTGTTTTTCCGTAGACGTTTCAGGATTCGCGCATCGACGTATAGGAGACGGGCCCTCAGCTCGGATCAAGGAGGATCACAAATTATGGAAGGCTTCACCCCCTGGCCCGATGAATTCGCTCAAGAGTATCGCCGGGCCGGATTCTGGCTCGACCGGACAATAACCGAGGTCATGGATGAGAGCTTTGCCAAGTATGCCGTCCGAACGGCACTCATCACTTCAGGAGGACGAGAGCTTACCTACGGTGAGCTGGGAAATCTCGTCACTCGCCTGGCGCTCCATCTGGTAACTCTTGGGCTGCGAAAACATGACCGTCTGATCCTTCAGATGCCCAACATCCCCGAGGTGGTGATTACGTATCTCGCCGCCTTGAAAGCAGGTGCCATTCCCATCATGGCGCTCTTTGCCCATAGAGAGGCGGAGATCAGCTACTTTGCCGAGCTTTCCCAGGCTCGTGCCGTTGCAGTCGCAGCAGAGTGGCGGGGATTCGACTATCAGGAGATGGTCTCGCACGTGCAAGCGAAGAATCCTCAGTTGGAGACGGTCCTTGTGGCCGGAGGGGACCCAAGGAACGGGAGCCGTTCGATTGACGCAATGCTCGAAGATCCCATCGAGAATCGTGTGGGAGCCGACGAGCTTCCGCGGCCCGATCCAAGCCTTCCCGCAGTACTCCTCCTGTCCGGCGGAACCACGGGCATTCCCAAACTGATTCCAAGAACTCACAACGATTACGTGTACAACTTCCTGTGCAATGCGGATGTGTGCAAGCTGGATGAGGATACCATTTCTCTCATTGCCATTCCGCAAGAGCACAATTTTGCCGTCGCGTGTCCCGGCCTCAAGGGAGTGCTGTCCACAGGGGGGTGTGAGGTCCTTTCTGACAATCCGGGTCCCGAGGCCATGATGGAGCTGATTGCAAGGTACCGAGTCACTCACTGTGTGGCGGTTCCGACCATGATAGTGGGCATGCTGAACCATCCCAACCGCTCTCAGTACGATCTGAGTTCCCTGGAAGTCATCTTGACCGGCGGATCCAAGCTGAGCCCCGAAATAGCCGTACGAATCGAGCCGGAGCTGGGCTGTGACGTGCAGCAGGTCCTGGGAATGGCCGAGGGACCGCTGTACTGGACAAGAAGAGACGATCCGGTGGAAGTGAGGCTTCACACCCAGGGGCGTCCCCAGTCTCCGGGGGACGAATTCAAGGTGGTCGATCCCTTCACCGGGGAGGAAGCACCGCGCGGCGAGGTGGGCGAACTCTGGTGCCGCGGTCCTCACATTATCAGAGGCTACTACCGTGCTCCCGAACATAACGCAAAGGCGTTCACGGAGGATGGATTTTACAAATCCGGCGATCTGGTCCGGCTGCATCCCAGCGGCAATATCGTGGTTGAAGGCCGGATCAAAGACTGTATCAATCGAGGAGGAGAGAAGATAAGTGCCGAAGAGGTGGAAAATCACATCGTCGCCCACCCCGCAGTGATAAACTGCGCATACGTTGCCATGCCCGATCCGTTGTTGGGCGAGCGAGCCTGCGTCTACGTGATTCCGCGGCCGGGATCGACCATCACCCTTCAATCGCTGAACGAGTTTCTTCTCGGCGAGAGAAAGATAGCCAAATTTAAGCTGCCGGAGCGCTTGGAGCTGGTTGACGCGTTTCCCCTTACGGCCGTGGGAAAGGTCAACAAGAACGCGCTACGCCAAACGATAGCGGACAAGATAACGCAAGAACGGAAATCCGCATGATGATCTCCAGGCACGTCTGGACGAAGCATGTTTCCCGACACCGGGTCCCGGTACACGGCATGAGGCGGCATTCCCGCGGAGGAGGTAATGTAATGAAGCCTGCGTGATTCAGCAGCGGAACTGTCCATGGAAAAAAAACGCAGCGAGAGGCGTGAGCGTAAGCTTTCGAACCTTTCCCCGCAAATCGTCGAAATGAGGACGGAGACATGGAATTCTGGATCATTCAATCCCTCAATGCCCTATCGTTCGCCATGCTTCTGTTTCTTCTGTGCGCGGGGCTGTCCCTCATTTTCGGATTGATGAACATTCTCAATCTCGCTCACGGATCCTGCTACCTGGTCGGAGCGTACACCGCGTTGAGCGTGATCGCCTGGAGCGACAATTTTTTTCTGGGGCTCGTGTCGGGATCCGTTGCGGCAGGCGCGGTGGGATTCGTGCTCCAACGATTTCTCCTTCAGAGAATTTACGGCCGCCGCCTGCTGCAGGTTCTTCTCACGTTCGGCTGCATGTTCATCCTGGGCGATCTTGCCATCATCATATGGGGCGCCGATCCCACGACATTGAGGAAACCCGAGGGCCTGACGGGCGCAGTCGACCTGGGAGGGATCATTTTTCCCAAATATCGCTTGTTTGTCATTGCGGTCGGAATAACCATCGGAATCGCGCTTTGGCTCTTCCAGGAGAAGACAAAGTGGGGTGCCATACTGCGGGCCGGAGTGGATGACGAGCAAATGGCTCGGGCGGTCGGCATCAATGTTCCGGCTTTGTTCACGGTGGTGTTCATCCTCGGTACCGCGCTCACCGGCCTGAGCGGGGTGCTGGGCGGCCCGTTCGTGGGGGTCTATCCCGGCGTCGATCTTGAAGTCCTGTTACTGGCCGTCGTCGTGATCATCGTAGGTGGCCTGGGGAGCATGAAAGGCGCGTTTTTTGGCAGCCTTATCGTGGCGTCTCTGGATAATTTCGGGAAAGCCCTGTTTCCGGAGTTGGCCATGTTCACCATCTTCGCTCCCATGGCGATCATCCTCGCGGTGAAGCCCACCGGTCTTTGGGGCAGAGTGCTATGAGTCACAAGGCAAGGTCCCTGGCATTTCTCATTGCTCTACTGTGCGGTCTCAGCGTGCTGCCGCTGATTCTCTCCACATATTATCTCGGCTTGGTAACCGGTGCGCTGATCCTGGCAATTCTTGCCATGTCCGCAAACCTGCTTCTGGGATATCTCGGACTGGCCTCGGTCGGGCAAGCGGCATTCTTCGGGGTCGCCTCCTATGCGGTGGCAATCTACACGCGAAGCGCGGAGGGGGCCGCGTGGTCTGCCATAGCGGTCGGACTGCTGGCGGCCGTGGCCGCGGGATTGGTTTTCGGCCCGTTGGCCATACGCACTCGGGACATCTTCTTTCTGGTCATCATGCTTGCCTTCTGTCAAATCCTCTACGGCGTTACGTACAGCTGGCGCTCGGTGACGGGCGGGGACGACGGGCTTCCCGGATTGGCAAGGCCCGATCTGATCCCCGGTGTGAGCCTGGACGGCCCTGTGTCATATTATGTCTTTGTCGCGGTCGTATTCCTGTTGGTGGTCGGCGCGTTCCGATTGTTTGTCAACTCACCGTTCGGCCTTGTTCTGAAGGGAATAAGGGACAGTGACTCCCGCATGCGCGCTTTGGGCTACAATGTGTGGCTGTACAAGTACATCGCCTTTACGGCTTCCGCCTTGATCGGAGGAATCTCGGGCGTGCTCCACGCGTATTATTACGGGTGTCCGAATCCCGCGGATTTCAGTCTTATACATTCATCTTCGGCTCTCCTCATGGTCATACTGGGCGGTCCGGGAGCCCTGCTCGGCCCGTTGGCCGGATCGCTCATCATCGTGTTTGTGCGGGAGTTCGTGAGCAACGTAACAGACCGATGGCTCATCGTACTGGGATTCGCCTACGTCTGTACCGTACTGTTCTTCCCCGACGGCTTGATCGGGACCATCGGCAGGTGGTGGCGTGAGAAATCATCCCGAGGCCGGAGTCATGCCACGGCACCTCTGCCGGAGAGGTCACAAGAGGAGAGCTCCACCGAGTTCGTTTCGGCCGGTAAATCGAACTGATTCATGGAACTTCGATTCAACCTACAAAAGGAGAAGGCTATGAAAACAAAACTCTTCACTCTTCCGACAAGGCTGATGTGCCTGATGGTTTTGATGTGCATACCCCTGCTTTGCGCGCCCCAAGGCGTACAAGCCGAGGAGCCCGTCAAGATCGGGTACACGATTTCGTTATCCGGCGTGTACACGGCTCTTGGAGTCGATCTGAGGGACGGGCTCAACCTGTACATGGAAGAAATAGGGCACAAGGCCGGAGGCCGTGACATCAAGGTCATTGTGGAGGACATCGGCAGCAATCAGGTGAGCCGAGCGCTGGACACGGGCCGCAAGCTGGTTGAAAAGGACAAGGTCGACGTCCTTGCAGGCGTGGTGGGAACCGGGTCCGCCTACGCTCTCGCGGAATTCGTGGCGAAGCACAAGCTTCCGTTTGTCATCTCCAATGCCGGTGCCGACGATCTTACGCAGAGAAAGAGCAATCCGTACATCGTTCGCCCCGCGTTCGTCAACAGTGGGGGCTCGCATCCTCTAGGCGAGTGGCTCTATGATAAGGGATATCGCAAGGCCGTTCTGATGGGAGCGGACTATGCGGCAGGATACGAGCACGTAGGGGGGATCGCGAGAACGTTCAAGGAAAAGGGCGGAAAAGTAGTTCAGGAGATCTGGCCCCCATTGGGAACGACGGACTATGCCCCGTACTTGGCCAAGATAGATCGTAATGCCGATGTGGTAATGGTGTTCTTTGCAGGTGCGGATGCGCTTCGGTTTGTCAAACAGTATGCGGATTATGGTCTCAAGGGCAAAATCCCGCTTGCAGGCAAGGGATACCTTGTTGACGACAAGATCCTGGAGAAGCAAGGAAGCGCCGCGGAAGGCGTGCTCACCGAATCCCATTGGTGCCTGCTCCTGGATACGCCCGACAACAACAAGTTCAAAGAGGCTTATACAAAGAAGTACGGACACCCCCCCACGCTGTACTCGGAACAAGGTTATCTCACCGCAAAGCTCATAGCGGACGCGTTGAACAAGACCGGAGGAAAGGTTGACGGAGCCGAGTTTGTAGAGACCATGCGTTCCCTCGATCTGAAGGCCCCGCGTGGAACGGTAAAATTTGACAAGTTCGGGGCTCCCATACAGAATTCATACATTCGCGAAGTGCAGAAAGTGGAAGGAGCGTGGCAGAGCGTTCCCATTAAGACCTATCCCATGGTGAACCAATTCTGGGTCTGGGGCCCGGAAGAGTACATGAAAATGCCGGCCTACTCGGACATGAAAGGGAAATGGGCCGAGTAAGCTCAGAACGCGTGCGCAGTTCCGCCAAGACGGGGCTGTGCACGACGAACGTTCGTTGCGGTGTCCTTCTCCTCCGCCCGTGTGGGGGATGAGAGCAGACCGGGGAAGCCTCATGATCGCGCTGGAAGTAGATAATGTCGATGTCCGCTTCGGAGGGCTGCAAGTTCTCACAAATTGCCGGTTGTCGGTGAAGGCCGGTGAGAAGCGAGCTATCATCGGCCCGAACGGTGCCGGGAAGACCACCCTGTTCAACGTGATCAGCGGTACGGTGAGGCCCGTTGCCGGACGAGTCGTTTCCTTCAAACGAGATATAACACGAAGTCCCGCTCACGTGAGAGCTTCCCTCGGCCTGGCCCGAACCTTTCAGATAACGAACCTTTTCGGTAACTTGTCGGTGCTCGAGAACATCCTCCTGGGTCTGCAGGCCCTCACCAGAACGAAGTATGTGTTCTACAGGATGACATCTTCATTCACCGAGTTGATCGGCAATGCGGTTGCCTTGCTTCGGGACTGGGGCCTGGAAGGGAAGAAGGATCATCCGGTCAGGAGCCTGTCCCATGGGGAGCAACGTCAGCTTGAAATCATCCTTGCTTTGGCTTCCAAACCCAAGATTCTGCTCCTGGATGAACCGACTCAGGGATTGTCCACCGCCGAGACCGGTCTCGTGGTGCCCATGGTCAGGTCTTTGGAAGCTTCCACCACGGTCTTGTTCATCGAGCACGACATGGACGTCGCGTTTCAAATGGCAGACAAGATCACCGTCCTGTATTATGGATCGGTATTGGCGGACGGCACCGAGGAAGAGATACGGAGCGATCCCAACGTAGCCGAGGTATACCTCGGGCTCGAGAACCATGATGCTTGAAGTCACCGAGTTACACACATACTACGGGTTTAGCCACATCCTGCACGGCGTTTCCCTGACCGTAAACCGCGAACAGGTGTTGGCCGTGCTCGGTCGTAACGGGGTCGGCAAGACCACGCTTGTGCATTCCATCATATCCTTTGCCAAGCCGGCCGGCGGGCGGATCAAGCTCGAAGGGCACGACATTACCGGATTCCCCGCTCATCAGATTGTCCGTCGCGGGATAGCGCTGGTGCCCCAGGGAAGACGCGTCTTTCGCTCACTGAGCGTGCTGGAGAATCTCACCATTCCGTTTCGCTGCCGTACTGAGGGCACATCTCGTTCGTGGGACATAGAGAGCGCGTTCGATGCCTTCCCTACGCTCCGGGCACGACGAGATCAACGGGCCGGCAATCTCAGCGGGGGCGAGCAGCAGATGCTTGCCATGGCAAGGGCCCTGGTAAGCAACCCGAAGGTGCTTCTCCTGGACGAACCTTCCGAAGGACTGGCGCCATTGATCGTAAGGGAGCTCTCCGACGTTATAAAGGAATTGGCGCAACAGGGAATGGCAGTGCTCTTGATCGAACAGAACTTCAATATGGCATTGAGAACCGCGCAGCGGATTCTCGTCATGAGTCGGGGTCAGATAGTCCACCGATCGTCACCGCAGGAACTTGCGGAAAATCAAGAGATAAAGGCACGATACTTGGGTATGTAGGTGATTGAGGCCCGGAAGCGGGGGTAAGAAGGCGTCGATGACAAAATTAGAGGTATTGCAAGACAAGACGATTTTGGCGGTGGATGACGAGCACGATGTTCTGGAGACCGTCCAGGAGATGCTTGAAGACTACGGCAACCTCGTCCTTCATACCGCGAAGGAATTCGATCGGGCGCGTCAGCTCCTCCATAGTCACAATTACGACCTCGTGATCCTCGACATCATGGGTGTGCGAGGATTCGATCTCCTTGAGATCGCCGCACATCGCGGGTTCCCCGTGGTAATGTTGACCGCGCACGCGCTCAATCCCGAGGCTCTCAAGAAGTCGATCGAGCTGGGTGCCAGAGCGTACCTGCCCAAAGAACGCCTCGCTGCTCTTCCGGACTTTCTTGCGGACATTCTCAGATTCAGTTATCGCTCCGTATGGCGAAAGGCTCTCGACGACGTAATAGGACTCTTCAACGAGAGATTCGGCTCAAATTGGAAGAAGTCGGAACAACAGTTCTGGACCGAATTTGAACAAACGTTGGAAGTGGACGAACCGGCCATCATATCCGAGGAGAAGCCTGAGAAATAGGAGTGCTCCCGACCGAGCGCCTTCGAAGACGGGGCATGGCTGAGTACTGTCCGTGCCTGGTTCCCTGTGGAGATCAGTCGATCAATTCAACCAGCACTCCGTTCATGTACTTGGGATTCATGAAGAAGTAACGTGAATCTCGCCACTGCCTCCACCGGTTGTCCAGGAGCTCGAAACCGGCCTCGATCAGTTCCTTCATGGCGGCCTCGGCATCGGGGACTTTGAACGATATCAGCATGGGTCCTTCCCCGCGTTTAGCAATGAACCGGTCGACGTCGCTGCCTTCTTTGGTGGAGGCCATGAGTTCGAAGCCAACCTCGCCCACGAAGTACCGTGCAACCTCGATCGCTTCGGGATCGTGGCGGTAGACCAGGTCCGGCCGGCTCTTGCCGAAAAAAAGACCCCATGTCTTCATTGCCTGGTCCAGATCGCGCACGGCAATACACACATGATCTATCCGTTCAACGTTCAGCATGATCTGCTCCTCTTATCCCCAAAGCACGTCTTTCTTGACGTCGTGATTTTCTCGCGGCACTTGCCTCATGTGCCGTCCGAACGGTCGCGGACGTGCGGCACCGCACTTCACGTGCCCGGAAACCTGCGTCTTGAGCGTGTGGGCACTCTCG
>JAVHLK010000108.1 GCA_031082285.1 Desulfomonilaceae bacterium | reverse complement strand
GGTAGGAAACCCGGGATGGGTCATAGGTGATCTCTATAGCCTCAAGGTGCCCCTTTTGCGCATAGGTCTCGTAGGTGGGATTCTCGGCGGTCCCGCCCGTATACCCGGATACGACCTTTTCTACTCCCTTGAGCCTTTCAAAGGGCGGTTCCATGCACCAGAAGCATCCCCCGGCAAAAGTGGCTTTTTCAAGCGTTTTCTCCGCGTTCACGAGCACGGCCGCAGCGGCCACGAGAAACAGGCCTACGAGTGCGAATTTTGTGATCAGAGTCTCCATGGTGTTACCTCGTCGTTCCAAGCTCTTGCCCCTGGGTACGCTCAATCGCGACTGAGCGCTCAAACTACCGGGACATCGGCGGCATGGTTCTCCGCCGCGGATTCATCGTCATCCTCTCTGCAATATAGTACACGTCCGCTGAATGGGCACGGTGTCGACATCCTGTCGTGAATGAGGAATCAGACCCCGGCTCGTACTAAGAACGGAATTTCGTAAGTTCTGTTGCGTAAGGCAGTAAACGCTCGGTAGCGTCCCGGGCGTGCGAACCCCCATGATGGGGGCGATCACAACTGACAACGAAAGTCCACGTGAACTCCGGGCCCCAGAGCGGGCAGAGCCCGGGAACGAGAAGGAACGGGACTTTCAGGTAATGCCGTAGCAACCTGAAGAATATCCCGCGGAACGCGGGAAGGCCGGCGCTACCAAAGCAGGGACTGCTGCCTTAAATATGACACAGTGTGTGTGAAAAGCAGCATTACGAAGGGGAAGACGTCCCAAAGTTCATGTTCGAACCTGAGTGATGGATCAACGCGAGTCGCACTCGCGGTTGTCGGCCCCGCGTGGTGAACGCATGGGGATGCTTTGTACGGAATATTTTCGTGTCATGAAAAAAAGTTGGGCGGACTGGAAAAAAAGTGTTGACTTGCATGCGGTAAGTCCTCTATTCTTATTGCAAGTGCATCGCAATTGCAATAAGGAATTCACACCAGATGATTCGAAGATCCGCTCGCAGAATGACCAGACAGAGAAAGATCGTGCTGGAGGAATTAAGAAAAGTTACCTCCCACCCCACCGCGGATCAGCTTCACCAGATGGTCCGTAGGAGACTCCCCGGAATCAATATCGCCACCGTGTACCGAAACTTGGAAATCCTCACGGATGAGGGGGAAGTAATGAAATTGGACGTTGCCGGTACACAGAGACGATTTGACGGAAATGCCCTGAACCATTACCACATTCGCTGCAGTCGATGCGGACGGGTGGATGACGTGCACATGGATGTCGTCGATTCGCTCGAAGAGGCAGCCGCTAAGGCCTGCGCCTATACGGTGCTGTCTCATACGGTGGAATTTGTAGGAATTTGCCCCGGGTGTAGGGACGGGAACTGATCCGACCCGAGGGGCATCCGGTCCCCAACCAACGAAACGAAACAAACCACAAAGGAGGAGAGAGGAATCATGTCAACGGTAGAGGAATATCTGAAGGAGGCTTTTGCAGGAGAATCGCAGGCCAATCGCAAGTACTTGGCTTTTGCGGCCAAAGCGGACAAGGAAGGATACCCGCGGGCGGCCGCACTGTTCCGGGCCGCGGCCGAGGCTGAAACCATCCACGCTCACAACCACCTGAGGGTCCTCAAAGGCATCGGCTCCACGGTTGAGAATCTTGAGGCGGCAATTGCCGGCGAGACCCATGAATTTGAACACATGTATCCGGAAATGATCGAAGCGGCTCGGAAGGCGGAGCGGAAGGACGCGCTGAGAACTTTCGAATACGCCAATGAAGTGGAAAAGGTGCACGCGGCGCTGTATCGGGAGGTTCTCAATAGCCTGGACCGGTCCCGAGAGACAACCGTCTTTCACGTCTGTCCGACCTGCGGATATACGTCTGAAGGGGAGGTCCGGAGACCTGTCCCGTGTGCAGGGTCAAGGGAACGATGTTCAAGAAAATCGACTAGCGGTGTCGACGGGAATGGAGGGTAGGTTATCATGGACGTTGTCATGCTGTCTCGCCTGCAATTCGCGGTAGCCACGTATTTCCATTTTCTCTTCGTCCCTTTGACGTTGGGCCTTGTGTTGCTTGTGGCTATCATGGAAACCCAATTTGTACGCACCGGGGATGAAGAGTACAAGAAAATGACCAAGTTCTGGGGCAAGTTGTTTGTCATCAATTTTGCCCTGGGAGTGGTAACGGGAATAACCTTGGAGTTCCAGTTCGGCACGAACTGGTCCCAGTACTCCAAGTACGTGGGGGACGTATTCGGCTCTCTGTTGGCAATTGAGGCAACAACTTCGTTTTTCCTGGAATCCACGTTTATAGGAGTATGGCTTTTCGGTTGGAAGAAACTGTCTCCAAAGGCCCATGCCGCGTGCATCTGGTTCGTTGCGATCGCTGCCAATCTGTCGGCCTATTGGATACTTGCGGCGAACTCGTGGATGCAGCATCCGGTCGGGTACGTGATCCGGAACAGCCGTGCGGAGCTGACCGATTTTTGGGCCGTCCTGACGCAACCCTACGCGATTTGGATGTATCTGCATGTGATCGCGGGAGCATACATCCTCGCGGGATTCTTCGTCATGGGCATTAGCGCGTATCATATACTCCGAGGGCAAAACATACCATTATTCAAGAGATCGTTCAGAATGGCGGCCATATTTACCGTCATCTTCGCAGTCGCGGAGATTGGAATCGGCGATATACACGGCAAGGAGATGATGAAAGTTCAGCCTGCCAAGGCAGCGGCCGCCGAGGCCGTGTGGGAAACCACCAAGGGAGCACCTCTGTACCTTTTCGCGATCCCGGATGAGGAGAATGAAAGAAACAGCGTGCAGATCTTTGGGATTCCAAAACTGTTGAGCCTGGTAGCCCTGGGCGACGCAAACGCCGAGTACAAGGGGCTCAAGGAGTGGCCCAAGGAAGAAAGACCACCGGTAGCGATTACCTTCTGGTCATTCAGGCTCATGGTGGCGTTGGGACTGTTTTTCGCCGGGGTAAGCATTGTCGCCGTCCTGAAACGGAACAAGCCGGAAACGTCGCCGAGATTGCTCAAACTGCTCGTCTTCTGCATACCGCTTCCATACATAGCCGCGGGGCTTGGCTGGACAGTGACTGAAGTCGGGCGACAGCCGTGGATCGTGTACGGGGTAATGAAAACCGCGGATGCCGCCTCCAATCTGGCCGTGTCTCAAGTGGGTCTGTCTCTTACGGCGTTCATTGTGGTCTATGCGGCGTTGGGAGTTGTCTGCTTCTGGTTAATCGCCAAGTACGCCCGCGCGATCCCGGAACCGGCGAGCGCTCCCGGTGGTGCGGACTTCTCATCGGCGCACGTCGTCGCCGCGGACAAATAGGAAGGGGGAAAATACCATGCTGGAAACCGTCTGGTTCTTACTCTGGGGCATTCTTTGGGCGGTCTACTTCATGCTCGGCGGGTTCGATCTCGGTCTGGGAATTCTCAGTCCTTACGTGGCGCGCAGCGACACGGACAAACGTATAGTATACAACACCATGGGGCCGTTTTGGGACGGAAACGAGGTGTGGCTCATCACGGCCGGGGGCGTTACGTTTGCAGCCTTTCCCACCACGTATGCGGTTATGTTCAGCGCCTTGTACACTCCGCTCCTGCTGCTGCTGTTCGCTCTGATCCTGAGAGCCGCCGCGCTGGAGTTCAGAAGCAAGGTCGAGGGGAAAAGCTGGCGGAAGACCTGGGACGTCGTGCTGTTCCTCGGAAGCTTTGTCCCCGCGCTCTTGTTCGGCGTCGCGTTCGCGAACATTTTCCAGGGAATACCCATCGATGCGGATGGGAACTTTCACGGCAACCTGCTCACCTTGTTGAATCCGTACGGACTCCTGGGAGGCGTGCTCTTCGTGCTCCTGTTCGCGGTTCATGGCGGGTTGTGGCTTGCCGTCAAGGCCGAGGGAGACCTGTCGGTGCGAGCGGGCAGAGTTGCCGGGCAGTTGTGGATGGTATTGCTGATTGTCGCGGTGGCATTTCTCGCGGCCTCCTGGTTTGCCACGAACCTGTACGGGAATTACATCGCGTACCCGTGGCTCTGGCTTGTCCCCCTGGTAACGGTGGTTGCACTCGTGACAACCCGCCTGTTTATGTTGAAGGCGGCCTGGTGGAAGGCCTGGTTTGCTTCATGCCTGACCATTGTGGGAGCCACCCTGTTCGGCGTGGTGGGGTTGTACCCCAACTTGTTCCCATCAAGTCTGAACCCCGCGTACAGCTTGACGGCCTTCAATTCCTCGTCAAGTCCCTTAACCTTGAAGATCATGCTTGTCGTGGCCCTTATCTTTGTGCCCATTGTGATCGCGTATCAGACATGGAGCCACTTCCTGTTCAGAGACAAGGTCACGTCGGAAGACCTCGCCTCGGATGAGGCATACTGATTGCCTCTCGTGATGCGGTCGATCCGGCCCCGACGGCCGGCGCGTAGCTTCGTACAAGAGTCGGGAAGGCCGGCCGCGGGCCGTATGAGCATCGGTTGGGGACGGAGACTTATTTCCGTCGCCCAACCTCCCGGGGTAAAGTCAGGCACGTGTTCTCCATCGTCTCCGTCGTCAGGCTTGACATATTTGGATTTGACGGCGTGAACTCAAAGAAAAATGGCGCGGGGAGCACGCATTCACTGACCGGGCACAGTGAATCATGTGATGCTGTGCGGGAACGACGGCCGGGGCACTTTCTTTGCCGAGTCGGACCGGCTTCGTGTCTACGATCTGTTGGACGAAGGACTCAAGCGATTCGACGTTCGCATCGCGGCATTGCGATCGCCCTCCTGGTCCGATATGAAGATCACCTAGCCCTCACCGACCTGTTGCCGTCCTCAACCAATCTGTCGGACCATCTTAAAGATTTGCTTTGCTCGATCCGAATACAGCTGAACACCCTCGAAGTCGCGGTCAACCGTTATCTTTTGCACGAGAAGACCATCATCGCCGAACCAGCATGGCAACAGGCCACCTAAGAAATGGCCCCGGTCTCTGAGAACATTCACCGCAGCGCCTACGTGAGGACAACCCAAGTTGAGCCACGCTTGAAGCACTACAACTTTCCGATCAAGAGCCTTTGTCTCAATTTTTCGCATGCACATGTCGAAGTCGGAGCCGATGGCAGGGACGGCTATACGGCAAACGCCGGCAAAGTCGAATACCGTCATCTCAGCCTCGGATTCAGTCGAGCCCGGCAAGTTCCGGTTCGATATGAGAATCTCTCGTTCATCATCCAAATCGGAATAAAGAAATCTCAGTTCCTTCTCGTACACGGCTTTGAAGAGCGAGGTTATTCCCTCAGCGTCTCCGGGACGAAGAGAATCAACCTCGAAGGCATCCTTATGTGTTGTATGGTTCGCGGATTCGTTGTCGTTCATCGGCATTCTGCCGGGCGATTGTTGCCGACCGCTTCCAGGCAGTCGACGGGACTGTAATTGCTATCACCAAGGCTGTCAAGCCTGACCCTAAAGGCTCGACCGCGCGTGTGTGAACGGTACGGGACATCTCCCCGATGAATTCGAGTTGGCACACAAGGTGCACCGTATGTACGGCACGAACAGGCTTGACCGACTGTGCACGACCTTGACATCCAAGAATTCCTGAAAAATGTGAAAACATGGATATTCTTGGATTGACCGCGCGGTGGAGTCTTAAGCGGCGGAGCACTTCGTCACGATCACAGCGGAATCAGGTCGGTCGGAGAAAGGACATGACAAACATGGCGGACGTCGGACAAACGGGGGGAGAGGATACGACCAGGGCCGAACTGGACGCACTCCATTTCATAACGCATGAACTAAAGAATTCCATGGTGGGAATCGGAGGACTCGCCAAGCGGCTCATGCGTACGGAAAGGGACCCTGAACGAAAGAAACTATTGCGAGTAATCTATCGCCAGACAAAGTTCCTCGAAACCATGAGTTCTCGTTTTCTCCTTTCGGCTCAGATTGAGACCGGTGAGTGGGAAATTCAGCCGGAGAAGATTGAAGACCTCTATGAAGAGGTCATCAGTCCCGTGATTACGGTTCTTGCCAAAGGCCCATCCTCCTCACCATTTCGGGAATCCCGAGACATGATGGAGACGCGTGACCCCATCGAGGTAACCGCAGACAAGAATTTCCTGCGCATTGCGTATCAGAATCTGTTGGACAATGCGCTGAAGTATCGTCATCAAGACGGGAAGGTTGCATTCGATGTCGAGGAACTCAAGGACGAGTTCCGATGCAGCGTGTGGAACGAAGGTCCTGGGGTCGATCCAAAGGAAACCGAGAAGATCTTTGACAAATTCTACCGCTCCGGCGGTGAGGGCACCCGGAACAGTAAGGGAACCGGCCTGGGGCTCTATACCGCTCGTCGAATCATCGAGGCTCACGGGGGAAAGATGTGGTGTGAGACGGAACCCGGTGAATGGATCCGATTTGTCTTCACGCTCCCCAAGGAAACGCCTGTTTAAGAGTTCACCGCCACAAGGGACCGGGGATGATCGCCGGAGCGCGTCGTCTACGGATGAAGCAACCGAAAGGGACCCCATGACGGAAGGTCACGCTCCGGCTGCGCGATGGTTCCAGGAACTCGCCCGAGACCACGCACCTGGTGTAAGGTGCAGGAAACGCTCACCTCCGGGCAGACGACCCGGAGCCGGACGGTTGCCTGGACTGCAACCTCGCCGCGCGTGGCGATGACGCCGGCAATAAGAAGGGAATACGGAAGTGCCCCTTCTATCAGCTGCAACATACAACATTCATCGATGGGTCGGCACGGACGGCCAATGTGTACCCGAACGCATCATAGACGTGATTCGTGAAATCGACGCGGACATCATCGGTCTGCAGGAGGTGAGTCTTACAGGCGGGGGAGCAGACGTGCAAGAAGCCGGACAGCTCTTCAAGATTCCCGGCATGAACGTCATCCTCGGGCCGACGCTGCCGCAGGAAACGAGTTACTACGGCAACGTATTGCTCACGCGGCGCCCGGTGACCCGAGTCGCTCGAATCGACCTGAGCGTCGACTCGCGGGAGCCGAGGGGGGCCATTGACGCGGATATGGACATGGGCGGCGTCAACGTGCGCGTGATTGTCACACATCTCGGATTAAAGGGATACGAACGCCGATCCCAGATCGATAACCTGTTGGCACTGGTTGCCGCACGAAAGGAGTGCGTCACGATCTTGATGGGGGATTTCAACGTCTGGTTTCCCCGAAGCCGCCTCTTCCCCGCAATTGAACACATGGTCGGCCGCGCACCTGCTCTGCGTACCTACCCGTCCCGTTTTCCCCTCTTCCGTCTCGACCGCATCTGGGTTCGTCCGGAAGAGAGTCTGCGTGAGATTCACGTCCACAGGACCCCGGAGGCTAAGATTGCTTCGGATCACCTTCCGGTCAAAGCCGTCATCGAAATGCCCGGGGAATGTCTCCATGACCCGCAGCCCGCAAAGCCGTGATGCACCGGCCTCAACTCCGATTACGACACGGGTCCGCCATCTCGAACATGAGGTCTGGGTCCGAATTCGACCTCTTCACACGCATTGTTGGGGCGGGTTCAGTACCCGACAGGGCGGCCTTACGGCTCACGTGACCACACGGATGGCGCGAGTTCAGGTTCTTTGTTCCCAAGGATCACGGTGCAGCATTCATACCAGAGCTGCGGATCCTTCCCATTCATGAGTATCCGTTATACTATTCCCTGACCGGATGATCGGGAGGTCCTTCATATCATGCACCAGACTACGAACCAAGGATCCGATGATATGGTGAAGGCGAAAGACGGGACCCGCATACGGATCCGGGCTCTTCAACCCGAGGACGAAGACGGGCTCAAACGGTTTTATGGCCGGCTGTCCCAATCAACGATGTTCCTGAGATTTGGTCGGCACAAGGAGTCGGTATCCGAAGAATGGATCGAACGCCTTATCGGGATGAACCACAATGGAAATATTGCCGTAGCCGCGATTGGAGACGCTTCCCACGATGAGATACTCGGAATCGCGGCCGTGGTCTTCGACGAGAAAAGGCGGCGAGGGGAGACAAGCGTACTGGTCGCGGACCAATCGCAAGGCAAGGGCATCGGCCGAATTGTGCTCGAACATGCCGTTTCCCTTGCACGAGAACGCGGCATGGAATCGCTGTGGGCTCTCATTGATGTGGAGAACACGCCGGCACGCAACCTTGCAAAGAAACTGGGCTTTGTCTCCGCGTCCCCTCCCGCGTTCGGTCAGCAGGAGTTTGAACTCAGATTCTGACACCGATCCCTGAACCGGCGACGCCGATTTTCGTGACGAAGAGTTCGGAGACGGTTATGACGGCGAAATCCGCAGCGCCGAGCATTCGCAGTGAAACGATTCGAGAAAAAACGGCTATCTTTCCAATACCTGTTTGATTTCTAAGAATCTCATCAGCCCCGACTTGGTGATCATCCCGACAAATCGGTCGCCGCGCATTACCAGGAGTCGCCCCATCCCCGACGTCGTCATCTTCTTCAGGGCGTCGACCAGTGTTTCGTCCGGGCCGATCTCAATGTCGGGACCCCTTGGAATCATGACTTCTCTCACGGTTTTGCTCCGCCTGTCATCCGGCGGTACATCTTTCAGAAGGGCGAGGGATATCAAGCCGCTCGGCCTTTCATTCTCGACTACGGGGAATCCCCCGAAACAGTACTTGAGGAAATAGTCCTTGGTGAGATCCTCGAGGGACAGGTCCGGCCTTACCGAAATTGCATCCTTCATCATCACTTCGTCTACGCGAACCCCTTCGAGGGACTGTCTCATGAGGGTGTCTTGGTACCCGGTGGCGGCAATTCCCTTCAGGAACATCCCGATGAAGATGAGCCACAAGCCTCCCACGAGCGCTCCACTGAAAATCTGAAGTATTCCCAGTAACATGAGTGCCCAGGCGAAACCTTTGCCAATGTCGGAAGCCCACTTGGTGGCCTTGAGAACCGACCCGGTCTTCCACCAGACAATCGCCCGAAAGATCCTGCCGCCATCCAGGGGATAGCCGGGGACGAGATTGAAAATCGCCAGGGCCATATTGATCCAGGCAAGGTATTCAAACACCGCGGCGATAATGGCCGGCACTGAACCGGTAATCGCAGCGGTTATCAACCAGAAAATCCCGGCGAGTACGAAACTCGTGATGGGTCCGGCTACGGCTATTTTGAACTCGAGCTTCGGATCTTTCGGTTCTTCCGAAAGGTGCGCAACTCCCCCGAAAATGAACAGTGTGATCTCGGGGATCTTGATGCCGGCGCGAACCGCGGTAAGCGAATGGGAGAGTTCATGGATGAGAATACTGGCGAAAAAGAGCATCGAAGCGATCAGGCCCGCCAACCAGTAGACCCGTGCACTATAGTTTGGGAAATAGTAGGGAAAATAACCCGCAGCGAGCCCCCAGGTAACCAGCGCAAAGATGATCAACCACGAGTAGTTTATCGTGACCTTAATGCCCGCAATCTCGAACAAGTGGAATCCGCCGCCGGTGATCCGTCCGGCCGCTTGCCGCCCCGCCGTAGCCCCGTGCCCTGTTGCGTCAGACACTGTGCGTCTCCTTTCGAGATTGTCCATCAATTGCAGGTCTGCCGGTCACGCGTCGGTGTGCCACGGGATTGCGCGAAAAGATCAGCGCCATTTCCCCTCCCGATCCTTGATTTGAGACAACCCCTCCGGGACAAGAGGATGGACGAATTCGACCGGGAACGCCGGCAACTTCCCGCCTTCGGACATAATTCAACGTGCCCCCCCATAGAATAAACCTTTTATGCGCCTGCTTACAAGTTTTTCCACGCGTGCTCCGGGTAGGTTTCGATGGAGAACGTGCGTGGCACAACCGGCCTTGGACGGTTGCGCCACGGAACGCTCAAAGAGGCGCTTTATGGCTTTGCAGTTGGTTTCACGGCTCCGCCGATAGTCCTCTGAGCCTCGTCTATGGTATCGTAGGGACCGCTCACCCGAGTCCATCCCGGACCGGTCTCCCCTTGGTGAACCACCGTCTGCCCTACCTTGTCTTTCACCACGTAATACTTATCCTTGGCGGTCTCTTCCAGAGCGGCGGATCCGGGTTGCGCCGTAGGCTTGGGGGACCCGGAAGCCGCTCTCTCAGCGGCATCTTTCCATGCATACGGTCCGGACACGACCGCCCAGCCAACGCTTGGTAATCCTCTCGTCACCGTGACCATGCCTCTATCGTCTTTCACAACATAGAACTCGGACATTTCGGCACTATCATCACCCGCCCTGGTGGGAGCAGCGGTAGGCGGTGTAGCGCGGGCCGCCCCCAGGACTCTTAAGGCGGCATCCTTCGTGTCGAATGGTCCGTCTACGATCATCCATCCGAGACCGGGCTTCCCTTCCATGACGGTACTTTGCCCCATTTTGTCCCTGACCACGTAAAAATCGGCCGCTACGGCCGAACCAACCAGAGCCAATACGAAGACGGCGATCATCGCGGCAACAATGTTATTGGTTCTCATTTGCTCAAGACCTCCTCTTGATCTGTAATTTCGAACAAAAGGCTTGCAATTGGTATGCCGGGAGAGATTCGGTGATGGAGAACCGCTCCCGGTAGGGATCACGGGGCGTTCCGGCGACTGGACGCTCGTCGCGTCGGTGGATCAGGAGGTCGCTGAAGCAGGCACGTGTCGTGCAATCGCACGCACCTCACAACGCTATCTAATAACTTCAGTATGTTATCATACTTGCTTATGTATGAGAATAAGACATACGCATCAACCCTCGTTTACTCCTTATCATGTCGGATCGGTGCCTTGGGGTGACGTTGAATGTCTCCCGATCTCGCAACCCCAGAGCAATCCTACGACCTCCATCAGGAAAGCACCTCCTTGAGCGCCTTCCGAGCTGCAAGGTGTCCGCACATCCCATGAACTCCGGCACCCGGCGGCATCGAGGAGGAGCAGATGTACAGGCCCTTGACCGGCGTTGAATATGCGCGCCAACGTCCCAAGGGCCGAACGAAGAGTCGTGAAAAACTCTGAACCCCGCCCGCAATATCGCCTCCGATGTAGTTCGGGTTGTATGCTTCCATTGCAGACGGGGACATGGTGTGTCGTGCCCTGATGCGCGATCGGAAGCCGGGAGCGAACCGCTCGATCCGGCGTTCAATTCTGTCGGTCATATCCACGGTGCACCCGTTGGGGACATGGCAGTATCCCCAGGCAGTATGCAGTCCTCGAGGAGCACGGGTCGTATCGAAAAGGCTGGGTTGAGACAACAGAACGAACGGTTTTTCCGGAGGCACGCCACGCCATACCTCGAGCTCGGCGGTCGCTATTTCTTCAAGGCTGCCGCCCAAGTGAAGCGTGCCTGCCTCAAGGCAACCGCGATCCTTCCAGGGAATGGGGTCGTCAAGAGCCCAATCGACTTTGAAGACGCCGGATCCGTACTTGTGGTTTTGGAGCCTGTTCAGATAGTCGGCGGGAAACAGAGGACCGACAATCCCGGCCAGCTGCCGCGGGGTGACGTCGAAAAGAACTGCCGAGGCTTTGGGCACGTCTTTGAGTGAAGACACCGGTGCAGCCGTTTGAATCTCTCCCCCCAGAGACAGGAGGTAGGCGGCGAGCGCGTGAGCAATTGCCCGAGAGCCGCCCCGTGCAATGGGCCATCCTACGGCATGTGCGGACATGCAGAGCATGAGGCCGAAACCCGCACTGGACGGGTGCTGCAAGGGAAAGATCGCGTGGGCTGCATTTCCTGCAAAGAGCGCCCGAGCCCGGACTCCTTCAAACCGAGATTCCGCAAAGCTCACCGCGGACCTCATTGCCGCGAGGCCGAAACGGAGAAGCGGAAACACGGTTCGGGGAATACCAAGCGGTTTCAAGAGCTCCGGGACGATTTTGTCCCAGTCCCGAACAACCGGACTCATGAGCCGGCGATAGCGATCCGCGTCTTGACCGAGGCCGTCTGAAGTCGCCTGCAGCGATCTTGCAAGGATTACGGCAGGTTCGTCATCCAGGGGATGCGCCAGTGGCACCGGCGGATGGATCCACTCAAGGCCGTACGGTCCAAGATCGAGCGATCGGAAGAATGGTGAAGACAGCGCTAAAGGATGTACGGCCGAGCACACGTCATGGAGAACTCCGGGAAGTGTGAGCTCTTCCGTGCGGGTGCCGCCGCCGATGGTCTCTTTGGCCTCCAGGAGAAGCACGGATCGGCCTGCGTGCGCGATGGTTATTGCCGCGGCCAATCCATTGGGCCCGGACCCTACCACCACGGCGTCGTATGAGGATCGAGACGGCATGCAGCTTGCCTCCGGACCGGTCTCCTACTTTGAGTTTAACCATCGCGTGGGTTCGTGGATCAACGTCCTGATCTGGGCATTGTAGTACACATTTCCGAATTGAGACCACCGCAGCGAGTTGTCCACGCACTCTTGATCAAGGGTAATGTCTGCAGGAATCCCAAGATTCACCGCGAGCGACGTGAGCACGTGGGTCCATATTCTCGATTGTATCCTGGAACCGACCAATCGAAACGCCGCCTCATAGACCGGATCGCCGGCTCTCGCCAGACCCACTATTTGCACGATGGCGCCTGTATTGCCTTCATGGGCGCTGAAGCTGACGAATCCGCATTCGGGGTGGCCCTGCGGCGTGTTGAACGTGAATGAACGCTCGTCCGCGTAGAGGACCATGACCCCGGTGGAAACCGGTCCGCCGGGCGTGGAGGAATCAATGAGGACGATTTCCCCCGCCTCGATACCTCTCGTTGACGGGTAGAACCGGTTGAACGATGGTTGAAAGCCGCGGAAATTCAGCTTGAGTTCCGCGATCGCACATTCCGGCGATATGGCCGTGTCCCGGATGTGAAGACGGAACACCTTCCGGCACAACCGGCCGAATCCACTGACCGGTCCCACGGCACGACGACCGTTGACGTTGAGATTTCTCGCCTCCTTTGGCATGTCGGGCACAAACAACTCGGAAACGGACCGGGCCCAGTTGTGCCCATTCATGAAGGCTTCGGGTTTCACGGAGCCGTTTGCCGAAGGGAGTCCGAGCATCTCAGCCGTACCCGAGGGCCAATCGGATTCCTTCTCAAGGACCCTTATTGCACGATCAAGCTCCGTGACCTTGAACACGTGCTGCAGGCCGGTACTGAGTCCGAAGGCCGACAGATTCCGTCCCTTGCTTCGGACGCGTGCCGAAAGCTGAACCAGCATCGCGGCGCCAAGGCCGTTCATGGTACGAACCCGGGAGCAGTTGAGAAGGATGTGTGAGGGATCGTGAGCGCCGTTCCAGGCCTGCGCAGCCCAAATGGGCCGTTCGTCGTGGTCCGTGACATTCCGGGGAAGATCGATGATGCATGCCTGATCGTCTCTGTAGATCGCTCTCATGCGGATTTCTTCGGGGGGCTTGGATTCGGCCTCTATCATCACTTCTATACGTGCCGTCTTGTGCTCCGGATGTACGGGGTGCGTTTCGGCCAGACGATCTCTTGCCGTACTCAGTCTGTTCTCCAGTCCCGGCATGATTCTGAGCGCGGTCTTGACGAACAAGCTGCTCCCCATCTTGTCGAGAAAAGCGAGCTGGCTCGCTCGTCCTACCAGCGCCTGGGCGTACGTGGGGTACGCGTGGGTTACGAGGTTGAACCGCTGCATCGGTTTCTTGAGGGCCTTGATGACTTGCGCTTCGTGAATGACCTCAGCCGCCCCCTCTCCCAAGATGTGGGCACCGACGAGTCTCCCTCGGCCGTCGCACAGAAACTTTGCCGCCCCTGTCGTGTTGCCGTCTATCAAGGCACGACGCATGTCTGCGTAATCAAACCGGTAGACCTTCAATTTGTGTCCAAACTTTGCATGCGCCTGCGCTTCGGTGAGTCCGATAAACGCCAAAGGCGGCTCCGTAAATATCACATAGACGCCGTTCCGGTAATCGACCTTCTGTTTCACGGGCAGAACCGCATTCGTGGCCGCGATGATTCCCTGGTATTCCGCCATGGTCGCCAACTGGTCGGGCCCCACGATATCGCCGCACGCGTAAATATTGGGCGCGGACGTGCGGAGCGTCTCGTCGGTAATGACGCCCTTCGGCGTGCAATTGACTCCCGCCCTTTCAGGGGCGAGCTCCTCCAAATCCGGTTTGCGCCCCAAAGCGACCAACACTCGATCGGCTTCCAGTTCGCCTTGATTCCCGGCTGCGCGTTCGAAAGACAGCACGACCTTTCCTTGACGATTTCTCAAGCTCACGGCCTTGGTTCCCGGCATCAATCGGATTCCGTCGGCCTCAAGCGCGCGTTGCAGGCGGTTGACCAGCTCGCGGTCCGCGGCGGGAAGAATTCTCGTTCCCATCTCGACGATGGTTGTTTCCACCCCGAGTCGCCCGAACGCGGATCCATATTCCAGCCCATCAACTCCGCCGCCAAGGATGATGAGCGATTTCGGGAGATCGTCCAGATTGTAGAGCGTCTCATTCGTCAAGTAGTCGACGTCGTCGATCCCTGAAATGGGCGGGATGAGGGGACGCGTCCCGACCGCGATGATGAAATGCGATGCCGAAATGGTTTGGCCGTTCACCTCGATGTGGTGCCGGTCTACGAACGCGGCAGATCCTGAGATCATACTGATTCCGATCTGCTCAAAAGTTTCGGGCACGTCTTTCTCATATGCCTTCCGCACGACGGACCGTATGTGAGCCATGACATTGCGGCCGTCAACGGCCGGCGCCTCGCCCGAGACAAGGCCGAGGGACGCGAGCCGAGACATCTCCCGGCCGGCATGGCTTAACCGAATGAGGGTCTTGCTTGGGATGCACGTGAAATTCGTGCAGTTCCCTCCGACCAACCCTTTCTCGACAACCGCGACTCGTTTGCCCAGCCCGTTGGCCGTCACTGCGGACACCATTCCGGCAATGCCCGCGCCTATAACCACCAAATCGTAGTCATACGACTGTGCCATGGCGCTCCCCAACGCTTGTCGAGATACCCGTATCTCCCGGGAAAGACCTGATCGGAGCCGCTCACGTGCCGCGGGCAACCGACCGGGACACGGGCCCCGGATGCTCGATTGTTAACTGCCGGCGCCTATCAAAGGCAACGCTTTGTCAATAGTGAAAAAGACCACGTGCCGCGTCAGACCGTCCGTAAACGCGGAGTAGTCGCATCGTCGGCAAATGCTCGCAACCAACTCGTCGTTGGTCTCTTCCCGCAGTTTGGTGAGGTACAACCTCTTTCCCGAGTATCCCGGCTTCGACTCAATGAACAGATATGCGGCGTGCGGGTTGGAATTGAGGTTTTCATGGGTCAACCGTTCTCTCATGATGAACGCGATCGTATTTTCGTCGAAAAAGTGGGGCCTGGCGTACACCGCGGCATTCACTTTTCCCGACGAGTCCGCAGTGGACAATATCCCGTACCCCTTTGCATTTTCAAAGTAATCACTCAGATTCATGGTTCACCTCTGTCACGTGGTTGCTGTTCCGCGTATCGGATTATCATGCAGATAATCACTCATAAAGCATCGGGTAAGGTCAACTCGTAAAATGACTTCGAGTCGAATTCACAATCATGAAACGAAATGGGTTGTCATTACCCCGGATCATGGAGTCCGAACCGTGGAACTCTGTTTCTCGGATTTCTTCCCGGTCGCGTGCCGTAGCTCGATACCGGCCCTCACTTGGAACGACCAAAGTGATACGGAAACCGATTCGGGTGCTTTGCCGCAATTCAACACGTGACACCAAGCCTCACCTACTGAAGCTCGTGCGATTATCGGCATGGGCTTATGTCACGACGGGAGCTTTCGGGACACCGGGAAAGCGGGATCTCCTCCTTGCTCGTTTCCTCCCGGTGCGCCGGGATCGGACATTGGTCCCATGCAGATGCCGGTGTTGAATTGCGGGCTTCATTCAAGCATCTTCCTGAGTTGTTCGGCAATCTCGCGTTCTTTGGCCGCACGACCGGCAAAAGACTGAAGCGGAGTGACATCCCATTCGAGTGCACCCCATAGAGGGAGGTCCCTCAGAATAAGGTCAAGCTCTTCATTGGAATCC
>JAVHLK010000107.1 GCA_031082285.1 Desulfomonilaceae bacterium | reverse complement strand
CCCGTCATGCACGTGGTACCCGGCTTCGAACCGCCGCGAAGCGGCTTAGTCCAACGTCGATGAAGCTCGGAGTCTGCACATCGAGCCGACCAATTATTTCGACGAGCGTGCCAAATCGGAATTTCTACGGCAATGTGTGGAAGGATCCATGGTGCCGGATGTCACCATATTTAACACTGCGTGGCTCATCGAAAAGGACCTCAGCGACTATTATGGCAAGATGGCTCTGCTCACCGAAGGGCAGGCGTCCGAGGCGTTGAAGATGCTGTCCGAGTGGGAAAAGGCTCATGAGAAGTTCTTCCGAGAGTATCGGGACAAGCTGTCCGCAGTCTATGCGGAGATGCCGTGGGGCGGGTGACGGCCTCGGCCGCGGAGGGGGACTATGATTGACTCGGCGCGGGCTTACCACGACGGGACGGCGTACGATCGCCATGAAATGACGGGGCATTTCCTGGACTGGGGAAACCAACCGGAGGCGTTCAAGTCTTACGCCGGCTTCGAAACCGTGCAGTTGCCGAACGTGTCTCCGCGGCATGAGTGCAGCGTCTGGGATCTCGCCGACACGAATCGGCACATGGATGAGAACACGCAGATCGATGCGGAGAGACTGGCCGGGATTCTTCTCCTGTCCCATGCCGTCACCGCAACGACTCGGCACGGCACTACCGACTTCCATTTCCGAAGCGTCGCATCCGCCGGCGCGCTGTATCCATTCGAACTCTATGTCGCGGTGTTCGACGTTCCGGGCGTCGAAGACGGTCTTTACCATCACGACGTTGCCGGACGAGGTTTGACTCTAATTCGGCGCGGGAATGCATTGGCGGACTTGCGGCCCGCAATCGGGCTCGAAGAGGAGCCGGCGCCGGTCCTCATGTTTCTGTTGACTGCGATCTACTTTCGAAGCTCATGGAAGTACCGCGACAGAGCCTATCGGTACGCGCTGCTCGACACCGGGCATTTGGCCGAGAATCTGGCTCTTGCCCTCACAAGTGAGCGAATTCGGTTCAGGATCTGCGTTGACTTTGAGGACGATCGAGTCAATGGGGTGCTGGGACTGGACACGGCACGGGAGGTGTGCCTCGCGGTCGTGCCTGCTTGGGGGCAACCGAGTTCAAAACGACCGGGCGCCGGCCTTTCAGGCCCCCGAACGGATCTGTCTCGGTTCAGCCGAGTCGCGGCGAGAGAAGTTGAGTACCCCGTCATCCATGAGGCTCATGCGGCAACGTCGGTAGGCAAGGCACTTGTCGAGCGCGACCTCGAGATGGCGGACCGGCTCGGTTTGCACCTGGAGCATGAGCTGCCGCTCAGGAGACCGCACACGCTTCCCTCGAAAATGAGTTATCCTGAGGCAGTCCTCAAGCGGCGGTCCATGCGGAACTTCGTTCGGGAGCAGATTTTTGCGGATCGTTTCTCAGCCTTGCTCGGTATGCTCTGTGCCGAGCCATTGAATCGTGTCGCGGCCGAACCCACGGCGGACGCGTCGATATGCGTGGGATTTCTCGCGGGCAATGTGGAAGGACTGGATCCGGGGCTGTACGTGCTCAACAGACAAAGAGAAACCATCAGCCGGGCGGCCCGGGGATTCATGATGGATAAGATGACCCATGTGTGCCTCGATCAAGAATGGTTGGCCAACTGCGCCGTTCACTTCCTGTTTTTGAGCAATCTTGATTTCTTGGAAGCATCCTGCGGCCCGCGGGGATATCGCCATGCCATGATGACCGCGGGGAGGCTCGGTCAGAGAATCTACGTGAGCGCCACGGCCATGAGGCTGGGTTGCTGTGGCATCGGCGCATACTATGATGATGAGGCTGCGAGTCTTCTGGGTCTCAACGATGCAGGCCGGTTGCTCTACCTGGTCGCGGCCGGTCCGGTCAGAAAATACTACCGATAGGGGGTCACCACCATGTTTGACAAGATGAAACGGCTCTTCACGCCGGCAAAGTCTATGGATGCGGACGAAGCGCGGGCTTTCATGAGGGATCGTAACGAAGGTACCTTTACCCTGCTGGACGTGCGGCAGCCGGGGGAGTATGAGAAGGAGCACATTCCCGGAGCGTTACTCGTGCCGTTGCCGAAGCTCTCCGATTCGTACGAAAAGATGGACAAGGATCGACCGGTCATCGTGTATTGAGCGGTGGGGGGAAGGAGCCGAGTTGCGGCTCAAATGCTCACCGGCGAAGGCTTTCAAGAGGTCTACAACCTCTCCGGCGGGATCAAGGCCTGGACGGGAGGAAAGGCCGAGGGACCGGTCGAATTGAACCTGGACATGGTACGGGGCGACGAGACGCCGGTCGAAATCGTCGGTCTTGCCTACGGAATGGAGAACAGCCTGGGAACATTCTATCGAAGAGTCAAGGACAGGACGCAAGACAAGGAACTCGCAGATCTTCTCGAGAACCTTGCGTGGATCGAGGACAAGCATAAGCAGTATCTGGTGAACCTGTATAACGACACCGAGTCGAAACAGGTATCCAGGGAAGAATTCGAAGCATCCGAGACATCCAGGATCATGGAAGGCGGGTTTGGGATCGATGACTTTCTGCACAAGAACGAGAGATTTCTCACATCCGTTCCCTCGTTGCTCGATATCGCCATGATGCTGGAAACTCAGGCTTTGGACTTGTACATTCGCTTCTCCAGGAAGACGGAGAACGGCGTGACCGCTGAAATGCTCCTCCGAATAGCCGATGAAGAGAAGGCGCATCTCGAATCATTGGGCCGCCTGAGGGACGAAAGAGCGTGATTGAGGGAGATTTCTCGGGAGTGGGAGTTGATCGAACGGTCGACGTTTCGGGATGATGAACTGCGAGCCTGCTCAATTTGGGCAGCTTGGCCCGTGGTCGTACAGCCCTCCGTTCCCGTGCCGATAACGTGCATAATTTCGATATGTTGTATCTCGTCAGCTCAAGCGTCCTATTGAAATCGTCGACAGCGGGCATTATCCTTCAAGGTAAGAATTCCAAGGAGTGAGTATGAATCGTTTTGAATATGAGATCACTCGGCATTCTGCGGACAGCTTCGGTCGAGTGGTATACTTCTGCTCTGAGGAGGGATCGTGCGGAATCGGCGAGATTCCCGCCGAGGAACCTCAGGCACTGGTGGATCTGATGAACGAGCGCGGCCTGGACGGATGGGAATTGATTCAACTGTTGTTCGGGCGTGACGGTGTCCTCGCGTGTTGGAAGCGACGGTTGGCCGAGGAATCCCCTACATAATCCGTCGATCACGTGCGGCAGCGGCCTCGTCCCCGGGGCTCGGGTTGAAGAAGAAGGTAATACGGTTCGGCAGCTTCCGAGCTTATGAGGGAGAGGAGAGACTCGTGTCGCGCCGGGATGAGGGGCCTGCGCACTTTATTGCACAGGTCGGACTGCAGTGCACTCGGAGACTCGGAAAACGGGATGAAGCGAACTTCACTTTCCCTAAGAAAGGACTGGATCTCATGATCAGTACCGTCAAGATCAAGGGAATGTCGTGCAATCACTGCGTCAGGGCGGTGACGGAAGCATTGACTGGACTTCCGGGTGTGACCGGCGTGACCGTGGACCTGGAAATGGGACAGGCAGTAGTCGAGCACGATCCGTCAGTCAGTCTGCAATCCGTTCACGAACAGATCGCGAAGGCCGGTTATGAAATTGGCTAAAGACACGATCCAAATACACGGAATGAGTTGCGCGTCCTGCGTTCGTCGTGTGGAGCAGGGCTTGGCCTCTGTCCACGGGGTAACCGCGGCGACCGTCAATCTGGCGGTCGAAAAGGCGGTGGTGGAGTACGATCCCAAGGTGGTGGATCGCAAGGCAATCGAGGCCAAGGTCGTCGACCTCGGGTACGAGGTCGTAGGGTCCGGGCCGAGTGAGGCGGAGAAACTGCAACGCACGACCATATCGGTGGGAGGAATGAATTGCGCGGCCTGTGTTCGCAGGGTCGAGAATACGCTGACGTCCGTACCCGGGGTCAAGGAAGCTTCGGTGAACCTCGCGGCATCGAAGGCGACGATCGCGTACGATCCTTCCATAACCGCGTTTCCTCGGATAAGGACCGCACTTGATGACGCAGGGTACCAGTTTCTCGGCGTGGCGGGCGAAACCCGGGAGGATCCCGCGGAGGCTGCTCGGCAGGCGGACCTCAAGGACCTGAAGATCAAACTTGTCGTGGGCATTGTGCTCAGCGTGCTGATTCACGCGGGGTCCATGCCGGACCTTTTTCCTCTTATACGATCGATTCCCGAGCACTATCTGCTGCCTCTCCTGTTCATTATGACGACACCGGTGGTGTTGTGGGTCGGGGACCGGTTCTTCATCGGGGCCATCAAGGCCGCGCGGCAGAAGACATCGGATATGAACACCCTGGTGGCCATCGGGTCCCTTTCCGCGTATCTGTACTCCACCGCGGTCTGGTTGGTCCCGGGGTTCTTTGCCGCTGCAGGGGTCGCTCCCCACGTCTATTTCGACGGCGCCGCGATGATCGTTACCTTGATCCTGCTCGGACGATTCCTTGAAGCCCGAGCCAAGACCAAGACATCCGGCGCGATCAAGAGGCTGATGGGGCTCACCCCCAAGACCGCTCGTGTGATCGGTGAAGATGGGCGGGAGTCGGACGTCCCGGTCGAACTGGTGTCCGTCGGCGATGTGATCCTCGTCCGGCCGGGTGAAAAGATCCCGACCGACGGAGTGGTGTTGTCGGGCCGTTCGGCCGTGGATGAATCCATGCTGACCGGGGAAAGTATTCCCGTAGGCAAGGAAGCCGGAAGCGAAGTCTTCGGCGCGACGATAAATAAGAGCGGAACGTTCAAGTTCAGAGCGGTGAAGGTGGGCGCGGAGACGGCCCTGGCGCAGATCATTCGCCTCGTGGAAGAGGCCCAAGGGTCAAAGGCTCCCATACAGCGTGTCGCGGACAAGGTTGCATCCATATTCGTGCCCATAGTGATCTGCATTGCCGTTGCGACGTTTCTGGTCTGGAACTTCGTGGTTCCGGATCCCATTTTCAGCCGTGCATTGCTCAACTTCGTGTCGGTCCTCATCATCGCGTGCCCATGCGCGATGGGACTTGCAACCCCCACTGCGGTGATGGTGGGCACGGGTATCGGCGCGGAAAAGGGTATCCTGATCAAGGGAGGTGAGAGCCTCGAAAAGGCGTACAAACTCAACACCGTGGTATTCGACAAGACCGGCACGCTCACGCGGGGTGAACCCGAAGTGACGGATATTCTGAACGGGGAAACCTCAGACGAAAAAAGAGTCCTTGAGATTGCGGCATCCATAGAGGCGGTGTCGGAGCATCCGTTGGCACAGGCCATAGTGGGGAGGGGTCGCGCCGACGGGATCGTGCCGCTTCCCGTGGAAGATTTTGAGGCCGTCTCGGGATTGGGCGTTCGAGGCAACATCTCGGGTAAGAACGTGCTCTTGGGCAATCTGTTGCTCATGCAACAACAAGGCGCGGTACTCGATGGAGCGGAACACCTTGCGCAAGGTCTTTCCGAGGACGGCAAGACCACGGTTTTCGTAGCCGAGGACGGGAAGGTGATCGGCGTCATCGGCCTTTCGGATGTCCCGCGAGAATCGGCTCGGGAAGCGGTCGATGCCTTGAAGGGCATGGGAATGCACGTAATCATGATTACCGGCGACAACGAAAAGACCGCTCGGGCGGTGGCCGGTGAACTGGGAATCGAGCGGGTGTTAGCGGAAGTCCTGCCCAAGGACAAGGCCGACGAGATTCGCAGGCTTCAGCAAGACGGCCGCGTCGTCGCCATGGTGGGTGACGGCATTAATGACGCACCCGCCCTGACGGCTGCGGACATCGGCATCGCGATCGGTGCCGGCACGGACGTGGCCATCGAAGCAGGAGATGTGACCCTGATCCAAAGCGATCTCAAACTGGTGCCTGCTGCAATACGACTCTCTTTCCGAACCATGCGGGTGATCAAACAGAATCTTTTCTGGGCGTTCTTCTACAACAGCCTGGGCATACCCATCGCGGCCGGAGTGCTTTACCCCTTTTTCGGCATACTGCTCAATCCCGTGTTCGCCGCGGCTGCAATGGCGCTGAGTTCGGTATCGGTCATCTCCAATTCCCTGAGACTGAGATGGTCGATGGCTCGCAAGCTCTAGCTGCGCAATTGCGGCGGTGACTTAACGTTTCGTACAATCGGGGCGTCCAACTATGTGGGTGACGGACCAGATCGTCTTTAGAGGGGACGGGGAACCGGGCATGTCGCACCGGAATTATCCGCGCCCGTCAACGCGACACCGAACCCGAGGGGAGCGGTGGAGTCGATTCGACCGGCAAGAATTCGATGCCGAACGTCGGAAGGCGAGCGGTAAGTCTCGGGAAACACGAATCGGGATGTTGAAGGAAGGAACCGGAGAAATGAGATCACAACGATCAATGAAGCATAGTATTCAATTGGTATTCTTCGCAATTCTGGTTGCAATGCCGCAATTGCAGCTTTCGAACGCTCTCGCCGCGGCAGAGGAACCGGCGTCCGCGGTCGTCGAAGCAGTGCAGGGAACGGCATACCTTGTGGGCCCCGAAGAGGCCGACCAACGCCCCCTTGCCAAAGGGGACACAATCCCGGCCTGGAATACGCTGAACACCGAGGACAACGGCAAGCTTCTCCTGGAATGGGAAGGTGATGTCTTCGCATCCGTGGGGGCCGATTCAACCCTGTTTGTGTCCACCCGCGAGGCTCAAGAGGGGACGATTGTAGATGTACAACTTATCCGGGGGATTCTCAGGGCCGGCAGTTTCGGCGAAGAAGAGGAACCGGCACGACCCTACGCGCTGACGACGCCTGTGGCTGCCGTTGAGCCTGCGGAGTCGAACACGGAAGCGGATTTTATTGCCGAGGTCTACGAGCCGGCCGTGACGGTCGTCACCGTCTTGAAGGGTACGGTTCGGGTGAAAAACCTCAGCACTGAAGGATCCGACGAATTGTTGGTGCAGTCCTGTCGGAGCGTGATCGTGGAAGAGGGGAAACCCTTCTCCGATGTTACGGCGGTACCTGCCGAAGTCATCGCGAAACTGGTGGCGGACACCACCATAGAGGGAACCGAGCTTGCCGAGGTCCAAGTATGCGGTCTGGGGAAAGTAGCTCGAGAACCCCTTCCGGCTCCGTCCGCCCCGCCCGACTACTACTACGTCGAGGATGACGATGTCGACTATTACTACCCGTACGATGAAATCGAGGTCTATCCCCCAACGGTCGCGGCAGGCCCCATGATCATTGTCCTGCCGGGAATCGGAAGATGGTACCTGCCCTATGACGTGTACCACACGTGGGGATTCGGGCCGGATCTCATTCGACTGTACGTCTCGGTGGTTCTCGCTCGCAACGCTCTCTACTACGACACGTATTACTGGAATCGATTGGCGGTTATGCGACGGGAATATTATGACGTTCTGTACCCGGCGCAATTGGCGCGTAATACGATGTTGATCGCTCAGGCACAAAACCGCCTTGACTTCGTGCGCATTCGTCGGAACCTCCTGGAAAGACGGATGCAGAATCTGCAGGCAAGAGTGTCGGGGCTGGAACGAGCCTTGTCGGGAAGAGGCGCGGTAAGAGCCGGGGTATTCGATGCCCTTTACGGTTCGCTCAACTCGCCGAGGAACATCGGCGTGGCGCGTTCATTTCGTCAAGGGATCGAAGGCCGATGGAAGATCCAGGAACAGCTGGCGGGACGGGCTTCAGAGGAACTCGCCGGCCTTCGTGGACGGGCGGCACGAGCACGGAACCCTCAAGAGAGGCTGCAGCTGCGAGATCAAATGATGCAGGTGAGGAATGTCATCAATGAGGGCAGGCTGCCCCTGCCCGCGAAAGACAAGGATATCGGAAACCTCTTGGATCAGGTTCGGAAGACCAGGGATCCGGGGCAGCTGAACACTCTGCAGGATCAACTCGCTCAAAGGCTTGGACGGCCGAAAGTGCTCGAGGAGACCGGTGTGCTGGATCCAAAGAGACTTGAGAGGCTCGCACGCGGGATGGAGAGAACAGCGACTCCGGAAGCGAGGAGGCACGGTGAGAGGAGACTACAAGCCCTCCAGAAGAACGTTCGTCAACGCATGGAAATCGAGTCCGCTCAAAAAGAGATCGACCGCGTCGTCTCCCGGGCGGTACAGACCAAGGATGAGGCAGGACGCGCAGAACTGCTCAGAACAGTCCCGGAACTGGTCAAGCCGGGACGGGAGCCGCTGAAAGGATCTCTCGGAGCCCTGAGAGAGCAGCAGCAGCTCTACGGCCGAATCATAGGTCGGCCGGACAGGGGTAAGGAAGACGAAACGATCCGCCGTCTCCGGGATTTCACCAAGAAGCAGGCGGACATGGTTCGGCCCCGGGTCGATAGCCCCTCCGAAGACTTCCGCAGGAGGGTTCCAGGTCGTCCCACGGCGGATGAGGCCGCGAAAAAACGTGCGCAAGATCTGAAAAAGCGCGCGGACGATGCCCGTCGCAGCGCTGAACAGATGCTCCAACGAAGGGAACCGGAACCGCGCAGAATCGATACTCAACGGGGGCCGGAGCGGGATAGACCCGCAATGGAGCCTCGGGAGCGCGGTCGCCAGGCGGAAGACGCACTGCGACGTGAACAAGAGAAAGGGACGCAGGCCGAGCGATCTCGCAGCCGAGCTGTGGAACGCGAGAGATCTCAACAACAGGAGAGACAGCAACGTCTGCAGCTGGAACAGCGTCGAAAGGCCGAAGAGAGTGCAAGAGAGCGGCAGATGCAGGAACAGAGCCGCAAACAGGCGGAACAGGACCGAACCCGTGAATTAGAACGGAGTAAGGCCCAGCAGCGTCAGCAGCAGATGCGGGGGCAGCAGGAGCGTCTGCAGCTGGAACAGCGTCGAAAGGCCGAAGAGGGCGCAAGAGAGCGGCGGATACAGGAACAGAGCCGCAAACAGGCGGAACAGGACCGAACCCGTGAATCAGAACGGAGTAAGGCCCAGCAGCGTCAGCAGCAGATGCAAGAACAGCAACAGCGTCAACAGCAGATGCAAGAACAGCAACAGCGTCAGCAGCAGATGCGGGAACAGCAACAGCGTCAGCAGCAGATGCGGGAACAGCAGGAGCGTCAGCAGCAGATGCGGGGGCAGCAGGAGCGTCAACAGCAGATGCGGGAACAACAGCAGCGTCAGCAGCAGATGCGGGGGCAGCAGGAGCGTCAACAGCAGATGCGGGGGCAGCAGGAGCGTCAACAGCAGATGCGGGAACAGCAGCAGCGTCAGATACAGCAACAGAGGATGCCCCAGATGCAGCGTCCTGAACCGAGGGGGATGCAGCAACAAATGCAGGATCGCGGCATGAGGGGAGCCCCGGGGCAAGCCGGTCCTCCGGGACTACCCGGTCAGCTGCCCGGCCCTCCAGGGCGATAGGGGTCGGGGCGATTACGGCGTGGAGGGATGTGCTTACATACAGGCCGCGTAGGCATACGTCCGGTAACGAATTCCGGCACCTCAGCCAGGCGCTTCCTCGGCCGATGGAACCGCAACCGGCTTGCATAATGTGACAACATGCACCATGCTGACGGATGGGTCTGAGCGAACCCGGACTCGACATCACCGGAATGGAGAAACGTTCGTTGGCTGATGAAGCGCTGAAACGCGCGGTACTGATTGTGGCTTCGGTCAGCGCCTTTGTGACGCCGTTCCTGGCCGCCGCGACCAATGTGGCTCTTCCCGGGATTCAGGCGCAGTTCAACATGGATGCAGTGCTCCTGGCCTGGGTCGCAACCTCGTATCTCTTGTCCACGGCCGTCTTCATCCTTCCGTTCGGCAAGGCGGCCGATATCTACGGTCGCAAGAAAATGTACGTGTGGGGGATGGCCGTTTTCACCGCGGCAACTCTCTTTGCAGCGCTGGCCGCGTCATCGTATCAGCTTCTGTTCGCCCGGGTGCTCCAGGGCGCGGGGAGCGCCATGATCTTCTCTACCAGTATGGCCATCCTGACTTCGGTATTCCCCCCGACCGAACGAGGGAAAGCCATCGGCATCACAGTTGCCATGGTCTACATCGGTTTGTCCGCAGGCCCGTTTCTCGGGGGAGCCCTCACCTATTATTTTACGTGGCGCAGCGTGTTCGGGGCCGTTGTGCCGCTCGGAATTCTTGCGGGCTTCTTGTCGGTAAAGTATCTGAAGGGCGAATGGGCGGACGCGCGAGGCGAAAAACTCGACCTGGTTGGCTCGGCTGCATACGGTGCAGGCATTGTCCTCATCATTCACGGTGTCGCCGGCCTCCCGTCGACGGTGAGCATTTGGGAGATAGTCATCGGAATAAGCCTGTTCTTGGCCTTCTGCATATGGGAGCTTCGGGTCAAGTGGCCGGTCTTCAACCTCGAATTGTTTGTAACAAATCGTGCGTTCGCGTTTTCAAGCCTGGCCGCACTGGTGAACTACAGCGCCACGTGGGCGGTGACCCTCTTGCTGAGTCTGTATCTGCAATACATCGAGGGTCTCGATCCCCGATCCACGGGCCTCGTGCTCGTTGTGCAGCCCCTCATCATGGCCGCGTTTTCTCCTCTTGCAGGCAGACTGTCCGATCGCATCGAGCCGCAAAAGGTAGCGTCGGCGGGGATGGCGCTCACGGCTCTCGGCCTGTTGGGATTGGCCTTCCTGAAGCCGGGGACGAGCCTGACCTACATCATTGCCAATCTCCTGGTCCTCGGCCTGGGGTTCGCATTTTTCTCCTCACCGAACATGAACGCGATCATGAGCTCGGTGGACAAGAGATTCTATGGGATTGCCGCAAGCGCGACGGCCTCGATGCGGATTATCGGACAGATGTTCAGCATGGGGATCGCCACCCTGGTGTTGTCCTGGTACGTGGGACGGGTCGAGATAACGCCGGCGCAGTATCCGGCGTTCGTGAAAAGCGTGGAAGCCGCGTTCCTCATCTTCGCCCTCCTCTGCGGTCTGGGGATTTTCGCGTCCCTGGCCAGAGGCAAACTGCGCGCGGAGAGTCCGGCAGACAAGTAGAACCGGAGCCGATATGGAAAGATGCGCCGCCGGGGTCCCACGACATGACGAACCTGGTGCACGGCGAATTGCGATCGGTGAGGACGCGCGGTATCGACGCAAGAACGCGGTTGACATCGCACGGCCCTCCGGTCATAAAGACCCTGATCGCCTTTGACGGAGAGGCCGCCTTCACACGAAGAAAGGACACTATTGGTCGAGATCTATGTTGACGCAGACGGCTGTCCGGTAAAGAATGAAGTCTTTCGAGTCGCCCGACGCTATGGGCTGAAAGTCTATGTAGTTTCCAACTCCAGACTGAGACTTCCTCAAGAACCCCTGATCGAGCTGGTGATCGTTAATGAAGGATTTGACGCGGCTGACGATTGGATTGTAGAGCATGTCGATGAAAACGACGTCGCCGTGTCGGCCGACATTCCCCTTGCCGCGCGCTGCTTGGAAAAAGGCGCTCGAATACTGGACCCGAAGGGTCGTATTTTCACTGAGGACTCCATTGGATCTGCGCTTGCGACGAGAGATCTGATGGCCCATCTCCGGGATATGGGGGATATTACGAAAGGTCCGGCTCCGTTTGAAAAGCGAGACCGTTCACGTTTCCTCCGACATCTCGACGACGTAATCCAGGCCGCGCTCAGAGCAAAGCGCGGCCCGTAACGAAAATGCCCCAATACCGACAGGGCAAATGCCCGCAGCGGATCGGCGTGCGGCGGGAATTCAGGTCCGTTATGCGATCGAGGGCCGTCTCGTCCCGTGTCTCGCTTGCGGTCTATGGGCCTTGCGCTTTCGTCAAAAAAACGCGCGGCACTCACTATGCGTAGATATTCCAAACCGAGCACCAAGCAGCTGCCGAAAGGACTCGCGATAATCCACGAGGATCAAGACATTCTTGTCGTCGACAAGCCGCCGGGCCTCTTGACGATGGGCACGGATACGGAGAAATCACGAACGGCTTACTTCATGCTGACCGACTATGTCCGCAAGGGGTGCGCAAAGTCCAAGAAACGCATATTCATCGTTCATCGGCTGGACAGAGATACTTCGGGGGTCCTCCTTTTCGCGAAGACCCAAGAGGCAAAGGAAGCCTTGCAGAACCAGTGGGAAGAAACGAAGAAAAAGTATCTCGCGGTCGTTCACGGCCGATGCGAGAAGAACTCGGAGACCATTTCCACATACCTGGCGGAGAACACGGCCTACGCCGTTTACTCCACACGAGATACCACCAAAGGAAAATTGAGCCGCACCGCGTACACCGTACTCAAAGCCACGAAAGACTTTACTCTGTTGGAAGTCGACCTCCTGACCGGTAGGAAGCACCAGATTCGCGTCCATCTTGCCGATATCGGTCACCCGGTTGTGGGTGACAAGCGGTACGGAAAAAAAATTAAGGACCACCAGCGCCTGGCGCTGCATTCCAAGTCGATTTCCTTCAGACACCCGTCCACCGGCGAGCAGCTCACGTTTGAAGCAAGGGTGCCGAAAGATTTCAAGAAACTGGTCGGTAGCTTGAATCGAGTACCTGCCGAACAAACCCATCCAACAGACGCGTAAACACGCGGTCCATTGTCCGGCCCCAAGAAGCCTCCCCGGTCATGGGGATTTCTCAGATCATGTGACTCCCTGGTCCAGCATGGCGTCGACGACTTTCGTGAAGCCGGCGATGTTGGCCCCCATCACGTAGTTGCCGGGTTGACCGTACTGCGCGGCGGCATCCAGGCAGGTCTCATGAATAGTCTTCATGATGATCCGCAATCGATGGTCAACCTCTTCCTTGGGCCAGGAAATGCGCATACTGTTTTGAGCCATCTCCAGGCCGCTCACCGCGACTCCGCCGGCGTTTGCCGCTTTTCCCGGAGCATAAATCAGCTTACTGTCCAGAAAGACGGCCGCGGCTTCAGGGCGCGTGGGCATATTGGCCCCTTCACTTATCAATCTCACCCCGTTTTGCACCATAGTGAGGGCGTCTCTCTGGTCGATCTCGTTTTGCGTGGCGCAAGGGAATGCACAGTACGCACGATGCTTCCAGGGCCAATTGCCGTTTCCGTTGCCATTGGACGGGGTATAGACCGCTTGGGGGTATTTCTCCACGTATTCCTCGACCCGACCCCGGCGCATTGTCTTGAGAAACATGATGAATTGAAGCTTCTCTCGACTTATGCCTTCCTCGTCATAGACATAGCCCGACGAATCGCTGAACGTGATGGGCTTGGCACCGATTTCAAGAAGTTTTTCCAACGTGTACTGGGCGACATTTCCCGATCCTGAAACCAGGCACGTTTTCCCTTCCAGACTTTGGCCCCGGGCGGCCAGCATCTCCGCGGCAAAGTACACGCATCCGTATCCGGTGGCCTGCGGACGGATCAAGCTTCCACCCCAGTTCAAGTTCTTGCCGGTTAAGACTCCGGTAAACTGATTGCAGATTCTCTTGTATTGACCGAAGAGGAACCCTATTTCCCGGGCCGCCACTCCAATATCGCCCGCGGGCACATCGGTATCCGGACCGATGTGTCGAAAAAGTTCGGTCATGAAGCTCTGGCAAAATCGCATTACCTCCATGTCCGACTTTCCTTTGGGATCGAAATCCGAGCCGCCTTTGCCTCCCCCCATTGGAAGCGTGGTCAGAGCATTCTTGAAGACCTGCTCAAAGGCAAGGAACTTCATGATGCTCAGGTTGACCGATGGATGGAACCTCAGCCCGCCCTTGTACGGCCCGAGAGCGCTGTTCATCTGAATGCGAAAGCCCCTGTTGACTTGGATTTCTCCCTGATCGTCGATCCACGGCACGCGAAACATGATCACCCGTTCGGGCTCTGTCAAACGCTCGAGGATCTTGGCTCTTCTATACTGGGGATTACGGTCCATCACCGGTTTTATGGATTCCACCACCTCCGAGACAGCCTGGTGAAATTCCCTTTCTCCCGGGTCCTTATCGACCACGTATTGCATGAACTCTTTCAATGTCTCACCCAACTCCCGTTAGAATGACGATCCAGCTCCGTGTACGGAGCATGGACACACCGATTCACTCGATCCGCTCAGAAAAAAGGCCGCCCGTGGCCGCCTGCTACGAGAAAAAATCGTCCGGAATCTCCTCTCTGCCCAGTACTACTTGAAGAAACTCCACCATGTGACTCAAGTCCGTGGTTTCCATCAGGTGGGTGCCGTCGAGTTTGGAGAGGCGATAGTACGGAGGGATTGTCCACGGCCGGTCACCATTTGTGCGGACCTGTTCGTCAAGTCGGAACAGGAGGTCCTCCTCAGGGACCCATTTTTCCACGCGGAACTGAGAATATCCCAAAGGAACCCACGTTTCTCTTGCGAGTAAGAAAACCATTACCGGCGACCTCACTTGGCTTCCGGAAGAATCTCATGCCGGTCACGGACGGCGCATGGGGAGTTCAATGTCAGTGCAACTAATACCACGTAAGAACCATTAGCACCACTGATTGTCTCACGCGCACGAAGGTGCCCGTGCGGACAGTGGATCTTCTGGTCGAATCGAATCGGGCGGTCGTCCCCAGAAAGCCGTTCTCCTCCACAGAACAGTGAGAACACCGAGGTGGAACCGAAGTGTGTCTTGCGAGCAAAAAGACATTGGTGCCGACCTCGACCATCTTCCGGAAAGATCTTGCGCCGACTGTGGACGGCGCATGGGGAAACAAGATTCAGTAACACTGACAGAACAGACTGACCTCTTAGTACAACTTACTATACAGCTCGCGGGCTGCGCGCTCAAGTCAAAAATGAACCTGCCCGTCAACTCAAAGAAGAAATTTCACAGCCGGTCTCCATCAGGGGGTGGACCGACTCTGCACGCATGTCGTAGCGACTAAGGGACCAATGATGGGTCTCGACTTCTTCCGAGCGGCAAGACTACTCCGTACCCATTCCGTGCCGAACCTGCAGTAATACTTGCGGCGAAGCCGTGCATCAACGCCGAAGTGACCGGACATACACGTGTATGACCCGCCGATCTCGCACCAAAGGACTGCGAAGCCCTTCCCATGGCAACGGCAGGTTACTACTATTATGGAAGAATGTTGCCCACGCGCAGCGTAAGGTGAATCCCGGACGAGGGAGGCTCTGAGACTTGTACAGGCCCTTATCATTCATCGCGGTGATTCTTCTGGCAGCTCAGGTGAGTCTTGCTTCCGACCCCATGAACGGGCTTTCCAAAGATACCCCTATGGTCGTCGACCAACGGGCCCGGGAGATACGTCTATTGGCCGGCCTTCAGCCCGATGCGTTTGGGCCGGGATGGTTGAGGCAGTTACCGGGCCATCATGCCGTCACCTGGAGAGGAGGCCGTAAGAGCCGTGAGGCCATGCTGGTCACGTATGCGAGCGATGCTCAAGTTCACGACGCGTTGATTTCATTGGGCGTCAAGCCCGGCAACAACCTCACACAAGAGGTTTGGGATGAACGGGACAATCCGAAAAGCAAGGCGCCGGAAACCCGTGTTGCCGGCGACCCCTTGGTCGCGCTGGTCTGGTGGGAAGGTCTGAAGGAACCGCTTCCTCTCGAAGCATTGTTGCGTAACCCCACGGGCAAGAGAATCGATTTGCGCTTCGGGGGGCACAAGTCTCTCATTCCCGTATGGAGATCCGGCTGTATTATCTGCATGCAGAGCTGTCCCGGCGCGAAAATCAGCAATCGTAACAGTACGATGCGTGATTACGTTGACGGGAACGCGACGTTCGCGGTCAACGACGCCATTGTCCCGGCGGGCAAGAGGGACGCAGTGGTAATTGTGCGCCCGGTCGATTCGAAAGCAACGCGAGACGTGCTCGATGCGGATTCATCGAAATAGAGCCCGAAGCAACCCCTTGGGGCCTCATGTACCCGACGGTTCACGTGATCCGGTACCATCGCTCTCGGACGTGCCGGTTCGAGTGCCAAGGAGTGTTCCCGTACACGGACAGCGGATGTGTGCACAATGCACCCTCGCTCACCGGTTGAAGGTTCCCGTTTGCACCGGTTCTTCCCGCATAGGCCCCTTCGGGGTATTCCATGCTGCGGATAAACCCCGAGATACATACGTCATGTGGTAAGATTGCGACCCGATCGCGCAGGTTGGCACGAATGATGCTTCTTGCATGGCATACGTACGCTTACCTACAAACGAAAGCGTTGTGCGTCCCGGCAGCGACGGCACCCCGCCGGGCGTTCTCAGGAATACCGCACCGTGCGTGTGCCGTGGTGTACCAGGTGCTCTGTGACATAAATACGGTCGCACATTCCTGCAACCGCGCGGTAGCGTCCCGGCGTCCCTGCCGG
>JAVHLK010000106.1 GCA_031082285.1 Desulfomonilaceae bacterium | reverse complement strand
AGCCTCACGGTGCACGGTCGCTTCAAGGTCTCCAGGGCTTCGATGGCCGCAATCACCTCCATGCGGTTGTCGATGGTGTGCGGTCGGCCTCCGGAGAAAGATTTCTCACGACCTTTCCATCGCAACAGGGAAGCCCAGTCACCGGGACAGGGGTTCCCTGCCCGGGAGAGTGCCGGAGTTGGGACGACCGGGGCCTTGACGTCGTCTCCACTTCCATGGTGGAATCGGGTCGGGACGGGCCCATAGCCCTCTCCCGGATGCTCTGGCTTCACGCTCGAGTCGTTGGAACGTCTTGTCCCCTGGAGCAAAATGCCTGAACCACCAGGCGAGACCGGCCTCTACCAGCGCGTGATTCAAAGACTCGCCGTTGACTCTGACCACGGCAACGGTGCGGCCGTATCGGTCGAGAGCCGTCGGTTCAAGTGTCACGACCTTGTTCAACGCCATACGGCTGGTGAACGCGGTCGCTTCTTCAGCAAAAGGTTGGCCGTGATCGGGGCAGTCCACACCGAAGAGCCTCACTTCCACCAAAATGGGATGGTCATCCAGAAGAATCTTGAGGGAATCGCCATCGAGGACGGCAACGCAGCGCCCGGTCAGGCCCGAGGCACCCGAGACCATGACCATGAACAGTGTTGCCGTGATTACCCCTGTCCGCATTGCGGGACTCCCGTCCAAGGACGAACCCAATCTCCGTGCATGGGCAGCAGCATAGCATGATGCCTCGAGTTCTCAGACAAAATATCCCCCATGTGGCCTCGAAGGATCGGTATCCACGGGGATTCATCCCGTGTCGGAGCGGTGTTGTTCAGGGTGAGGATACGACGAGGAGGGATCCGGTGAAAGGCGGCGAAACGATACGATGCGATTCTACAGAAGCTTGACGGCGTTGTTGGGGTGGACCGGATTAGTGCTGTTCTTTTACGAAACGACCGCACACAAGACCGGACCGGCATTGGTTCATGGAATCATAATTTATTTCAGCTATTTCACTATTCTCAGCAACATACTGGTCGCGGTCTGTCTCACGTTTTCGTGCTCGGAGCCCCGGACCCCGATGGGAAAGCTCGTGAACGGTCCCGGACTGAGGACGAGTGCGGCAGTGTACATTATCGTCACGGGCACGGTGTATGTGGTGTTTCTTCGAGCCTTGTCTCCGCCCGGACTCGTGCTTTTCATAGCAAATGTCTTGCTGCACTACGTTGTCCCGGCGCTGTACGTCGTGGACTGGCTGATTTTCGTTCCCAAGGGAATGCTTCGATGGAATCAGGTCCTGTACCGGCTCGCTTTCCCACTCCTCTATGCCGCGTACACGTTTATTCACGGAGCGCTTACCGGTTTCTACCCGTATTACTTCATCAATGCGGCAAAATTGGGATATCCCGCGGTTTTGTTGAACTGCCTCTATCTCATGGTTACGTTCGTCGCTCTCGGCTCGGTTCTGACGGCAACTGACCGATGGATGGGAAGAAGAAAAATTGATCGTCCCCTGCAATCCAGCACCAAGAAACTCAGGTAAGTCGGATTGAGAACGGCGAGCTCACTCTCCTCGCATGGGGCGAAGGACTCGATGCGGCCATCCTCATGTTTCGCTGAAAGGGAAGCCGTCTCCCCTCTCAACTTGAGGGGTTCATGGACATTGCCGGGTGAGCCCTGAAAGACTATAGTCATTGGGGCGATAGGGGAATTCGTGAGTCGCGGGGGTATCGCTCACGGCCGGGACGTCGGTCCTCCTGATGCATGAGTTCAGTCCAAAATATCCGTCACCGGCTCACCGATCAACGCTGCAGAATTTTCGCGGTGGGACCCGAGTCCGGAACCAATTGCATGAGGTCATGCCTCATGCGGTCCGAGGAATTCCGTGGAATCCGGGTCCTGGTAAGTCTCGAACACCGAACTGTTCTTACCGCGCTTCTTGGCCTGGTACATGAGTCGATCCGTTTCCCGGATCATCTCGTCTACGGATTTCGGCGCGGAAAGGAATGTCATGGTTCCGATGCTCGCCGTCACCGTTCCTCCCGCTTGATTCAATGCCTTCACCAGCTCGGTCCGGCATCGACCGATTACTCTTTGGGCCAGCTTCTGCCTGGTTTCCGGAAGGAGGATCGCAAATTCATCGCCTCCCAAACGAGCCACCACATCCGTGTTTCGGAGATTGTCTTTGAGGACGCTCGCCGCCTTGATCAACAACTCATCGCCTGCGCTATGGCCCAGGGTGTCGTTAATGGTCTTGAAGTTGTCCAGATCGACATACGCCATACTGAACGGCCGATTGTACCTGTCGGATCTTTCCATCTCCGCCTGAGCACGGTCGCGGAAACCTCTCGAATTTACGATACCGGTCAAGAGATCTGTGTGCGTCGACTCTCTGAGCGATTCGATCAGCGACCCCGCATGGGCAAGCAGTATGCTGACAATGAGGAACAAAGCGAGTGTTGCCGATGCGTTCCAGAAAGGTATGAGGGGGTGCGAGTACGGGTGCCCGGACATAAGGTCGGCGATAAGCCAGGTTATCGCACCCATCACGGCCATGAGCGCCCCGGCTTTCATCCCGACATAACGGCTGACCAGCGCAATCGGAATCAAATAGAAAACGGAAAAGGAAAGTTCGTAACTCGAAGAATAGTCCAGAAACTCAACCAGGATGAGAAGCAGGATCCCGATGAGGACCACGAGCCTTTTCGGCAAGTTGTCCAACCGCTCCAAAGCTTGTGAGATCTTCCTTTTGACGGTATCCGCTCGTCGCATCCCTTCACGGGCCTCCGCTTCCGTCCGCATTCTATTCGCCTACCAAAATGAAGCCCGCCCAGAAAAAGGGATGTTCGAAGCCGGCCTGCCTGATCCGATTCCTGGCTTCGGCCCACGCGTCCAACCTGGTCTTGTCTTTTCCATAGGCTCTGAAGAACTCCTCAATCAATCTCACGGAAGGTTCTTCAGCTACCGACCACAAGCTCATGATCACCGATCGGGCTCCTGCACACTGGAATGCCCGTCCCATACTCATGATTCCTTCACCGGCCAGTTTCATCCCCACTCCCGTCTCACACGCGGTCAGGGCGGCCACGTCTGCATTAAGCTTCATACCCGCGACATCGCTCATCGTTAACAGGCCGTCCGTCCCGGGAGGGACCATTGTAAGCGCCATGACGGGTTCCATAAAACCGGGAACGTCGTTGGCAACGAACCCATGGGTGGCCATGATTATCGATTTGTATCGGTCAAGCTTTCCGGCGAGATCGTCAAGCAACACTTTTTTCGTGCAGCTCAAGCCCGAATAGACGTCACAGTGTGCACCATAAGTGTTTTTCAGGTTGCGCGCAAGCTCCCAAGTACCTTGCAATCTCGATAATCGGAGTGAACCGTCACCGCCCCCTCCGAGAATCGCGTTTACACGGTCCGAGTACGCCTCGGCACGGCCGGCTACTTTGGTAGTCTCGGGACTCAAAGACCTTGCGCGAGGATCGCTCATTTCGAATACAGGATCGGCCAGAACGAGCATGCCCTCTGCGGGAGGAGATCGCGTGGCAAGCTTTCTTGTGAGCGATACCGCGGTGAGAGACTGACCGTAGGAAATGTGATAGAGGTCCCCGACATAGATTACTCCTTCCAGGTACGGCCCAATGTCGTTTTCCGCCCACTGCGGGTTGCCGTTGTGTATAAGGGCCTCGAACGGCAGCAAGGCAAGCGCCGCGTCGGCTATTATGGTCACGAAGCCGCCTTTGGCAACAGCTTTCAACGGTTCCGCCATCAGCCGGCGGTACAGTTCCCGAGCAAGATCAATATTGAAGTCACGAAGTCGGACCTGCTCAAAGGGACGCCGAAACGCACGTACATCCTGTTCCGGCGACCCCTGTTCCCATTTGGAAAGGAACGCCCCGACGACCTTGCCGTCATACAGGAGCCTCACTGCAACTTCTTCCCCGACTATGTCGAGCATCAGCACGTATTCGTTGGGCCTGAAGGCAACTTCGTTGAGCTTCATCGGCTTGGGGTACTTGACCTCCGCGTAATCGGGATAGGTCCTTCTGAGCTCTTTCACAAACGCTTCCAGTCTTGTTTTCTGAATCCTTATCTCCTCGGTGAGCTTGCTGAACCGTTCCCTGTCCATGGCCTTAGGAAGGATGCCCCTCGCCGTCAAGACCGATGCAAATTGATTCGCGATATCCGACTCCTGTTGCAACACGTCCCTTGGAACCCCAAAACTCCCTCCTTCGACCCTGAGTGCGAGATTGTCCGCAAACGCACGAGCTCTTATCGTCTCGCCGGCGTATATGCTCTGCTCGGGCTTCCCCTGCTTGAGCGCGACCCGAATCAGCCTCTTGGCCGGTTCAGACCGCGCAAACCCGTTAATCGAGACCGAGTAGAAATTTCTGCGTTCCGGCGTAATAAGCCCGTCCCGTATATCCTCGGCAACGGCCGCCGCCCCGGCGTAGTAATACTCGGCTTGTCGGTAATCTTCCAAGACTTCGGCAACCCTTCCAAGACCGGTATACGCTGCAAAGAGCTCGTCCAGGTTCTGGTCCTCGCGCGCGGCCTGGAGTACATCCTGAAAATGCTTACGAGCACTCTGGGGATTCCAACGAATCAGGTCGTACCGCCCCAGAGATGAGCCGTAACCGGCCTCTCTCAAATAGGGTTCGGCACGGTCCGGAGCTCCAGCGTCCAAATGGAGATCGCCCATCAACTTCATTGCGGGCCCAGTGTCGACTCGGGCTCGTTTCAGGGTATCGAGAGCCCTCTCCGCATAATCGAAGGCTTTTTCCTTCTCGTAGGTCATCGCAGCGTGAGCCGCGGCGAGTTCCATCAACGCTTCACCCTCTTCCCGCAGATCACGCAGGTCTCGGGCAGCTTCCACGGATCGTTCATAACTCTCGATCGCCTCTTGCCGCCGGCCCCAGTGTCTGCAAAACCTTGCGACGTTTTTGAGGATCAATGCGCGCTCACGACTGGGTCGTCCATCGATTTCCAGAGCGGTTCGAAATCTTGTCAGTGCTCCTATGTAATCGTCCCGGTATCGGTGGAGCACACCCAGATTATTGAGTATCATCTGAAGTTCACTCGTACCGCCGGATGAGCGAAACATGCTCAGTGCTTCCAGATTCTTGTCTTGAGCGGCGCCGTACAAACCCCGAGCCGTGTTGACGGCTCCCAGGCTTAGCAAGGACAGCGCTTTCCAAGTGTGGTCTCCCGAACTCACGGCAACCTTCAAGACCTCGTCGTAGGTGTCCTCGGCCTGAGACAGTCTGCCCGTTAGGTAGTACGCATGCCCGATTTCGGTCAGGGTTCGCATCTCCGCGACTCGGTCGTGTGACGCGCGTGCTCGGCGCACTTTGTTCCGCAGTGCCTTGATGGCCTCGCCGGGTTTTTTCTTGATACTATCAGCGAAATCCCGTGAGTAGGGCATTGCCAGGTCGGAGACATAGCGTACTCTCGGCGCGACCAATCTCGTAATCGGCCTCGTACGTTGGTTTCTCGGCGCGACAACCCGTCTTCGTTCTTGTGATTCGGCCGGTTGTTTCTTGTCCCTTACTCTCAATCTGATGGGAGACTCCGGCTGGAACAGCGGCGCCGGCTCCACCCACGAGGGGGGACGAGGAACGGTACGCACGGGCGGAATGCGACGGTACGGCCGTCGAGTTCCACGTCGGTCTTCCTGTGTTCGGTATAGGTTTTCCCCTGGAGAACCGCGAAGCGACGGGGGTCTTCGCCCGCCGGTCGGGGGTCTTCGAGACGGTCGCACACCGTCCGGGAGGTATGCGATCTTCGGTGGAGACGGATGTCCTTGCAATAGTGAGAAAATCCGGGCGTGGTGATCATACGGTGCGCCTGCTGCGGCCGCGGAATGCGTCTGAACCAGGAGTGCCGACAATGCAACGACCGCGATCTCCCACCAAGAAGTTCTTTCCCACGCTGTCCCGGTGTTTCCGTCGTGAGACCTTGCTTTCATGGCCTCATCCCCCTGTGGCGTTCCGCCGGACCGAGGCGCACAGCCTCACCTTACGACGACCGGTACGTGCCTCACAGTGCGGGCTCTTTCCCGCGGAACGGATACGTCACTTGACGTCAAGAACCGAGAACGCGGCACTCCTGAGTTCGGCACCTAGATCGGCCTCGGAAACGCCCTTCACGTCGAGGCTGCGGAGAATCCTACCACTGGTCGGATCCGACGACTCGGCTTCGATATCAAATGAAGTTGGATGCTTGCGTATCGTGAGCAGGACAATAGGATTCGTTCCGAGATCGTCATACAGCGTTTTCAAGAGCGTCTCTCGATTGGGAGCTTCGATTTCCTTCTCGACCAACGACTGCTTGACCTCCAAGGGAGCGGCAACACTGAATCGGGCGAGCAATCCTGCGGTGGGTTTCAAGCTTCTGTATAGGGAGTCGATACGTTGTTGCGACGGGATTTCATCGAATCCCTTGAAGAGGATAACAAAGGCCGGCCGGTCCTTCGGTAGAGCAATACCTTTGGACACGCGTGGCGATTCTCCGGGTCTCATGATCTTGATATCCCATTGAACCGAACTCAGCCCTACCACGGGCTGTATATCGCGGCTCGTCGGATACAAGAGAACCGCCAGCAGGAGGGCAACGGCAGCGGCGCCGACGGCTGCCGCAGGGACCGGAAAGAACCTTGACCATAATTCAGCCAACCTTGAAAACAAGGACTCCCCACGCGGTGCCGTGGTTTGAGTACCGTGCGCTGAGGAAAGGTCGGCAATTCTCTCCCATAACCCCGAGGGGACGCCGCTTCGCCGAGATTCAACCGCCAAAGCCGCCGCGTCGCTGCGACAGAGAGCACATTCGTCCAGGTGCGCCCGTATCTTGCCCTCCGGATCCGCGGCGCCCCGAAGATAGTCGAAGATCTCCCAGGGTTCGGGGCACAGGGAATTCTTATGGGTTCTCAGAATGACTTGCCATTGCTTCAGATCTTCCAACTCCCTCCGACAATCCGGGCAATTCTCAAGGTGCCTTTCCACCGCGGACTTCTCCGAAGGCGTCAGGAGGTTCTCCAGGTAAGCCACGCGAAGGTCGCCGATATGGTTTTCAGACGCTTCTTTGCCTAGGTTCTTCACGGCTGTCTTCCTTTTCTCTCGGCCCTGAGGTACCTCATTCTCAGTTCATCGATGCAACGGCCCGTCTGAACCGAGAGAGTCTTTTCCCCGATCCCCAGAATGCGGGACACATCCTTGAAAGAGAGGTCTTCCAGATACCTGAGCCGAAGGACTTCCCGGCATTTCCAGCCCAGGTCTCTGAAGACAAGTCTGAGCAGAGCCACCAATTCAGACTTGGCGACCGATTCTTCCGGGAGATCGGTGTTCGATCGGACCATCGTTGAACCTTCCGCTCCGCCGTCGTGGTGATCGACCGGTACCGTGTCCCCGGTTCTCTTGACCGTCGTCTCCCGTCGGTGTCGGTCAATACACACCCGCTCGGCCACGGTCCACACAAATCTCGACAGAGGATACTGTGAGTCGAATCGCCCGAGTGAAGTGAAAAGGGAGAGAAAGACGTCTTGAATCGCGTCCTGCAGGTCGCCGCCCCTGTCTCTGGTGTGCATTCGGGCAACCTTACGGACCAGGGGAATGAATCGCCCATAAAATTCATCCCAAGCCGTCTTGGAACCGGCGAGACAGTGCTCGACCAGAGTGCGGTCATCCGTCTGGGGTTGGTGATCCATGAGCCGCACATCTCCCTGAAAATCAATCTGATTTCCGGATCTCCCATCACTATAGCACTCCTTCTCAACGGAGTCCACGACGGCCCCGACAAGTTCGAGGCCGTTGAACCGTATGGTCAGATCCATCATCATTTACCGGTCCCGCACTCACTCGTCCCGCTCCACGGATGGACCGGAAGCGGAGCCGTCGCGTTTCCCTTATAGGGACAATTCGACACACTGAAAAATTTACAACAAGAAGCTGTTGTACTTTGATCGGAGAATCGAATCGTCAAGGCAAGGGCAAGCAGCTCACATCAACACACAAGGAGTCGGACGATGAAGAGACTGGTTGGAATCGCACTGGGGATGCTTTTCTTGGGCGTTGCAGCCTTCGCGTTTAACGGTTACGCTCATGCGGCGCCGGGCCACGGGCACGGAGGACATGGAGGACACGGAGGACATGTGCGTCACGGCCACGGCGGTCACCATCGCGGTCATGGTCATCTGCGCCACGGATTTCACAGGTTTCACAGATTTCACCGACCCGCGGTTTATTGGGGAGTCGGAAGCGAAATCAGCGATGAGGACTGTTACGTGGTCAGACGCTGCCACACAAACGCCTTTGGAATCACTCGTTGTCGCCGAGTGCAGGTATGCGACTGAGCGACATGGATTTCAGACCGACGAGATTCCCCCAACGACATCCGTACGGAGGAAAAGAGCAGAGAGCGACCTCTGCTCTCTTTTTCCTCGGCGGTCGCATTGACGCCCCCGGCTTCTTAAACAGCCCCTTCAGCAGAATGCAAGCTGAGGAAAGCCACGGCTGCGTACCCGCACGGACCAATCTGCTCCGTTCCCTCCCACCGCGGACGCGATGACTACTCACAAATGATTTCTCTCACACATACGCACATGACTATTCCGGTCATTGCGTGCGGCTCACGCAATTACCCGATTGTTCGGGTTCGGGAATCGGCACATGCCCGGCGATCCCAATGATTGACCGCTACCAAAGAGATCTTCGACCGAGGTGCATGAGGGTCTCTAGACGCCTCTCCCGGTAATTCGCTCATCGCGCAGCAGACGCTCCTGAATGCCTTTCCCGATCGTGTAGGTGCGGTCGAACTCCAGCCAGAACGCCTTGTCCTTTTCCTTCCAATCCGGACCGAAGCGTTCGTTGAAGAAGTCGCCAAGCTTCTCGAAGAGAAGCTTCCAAGGCGGTTCGCCCTGTTCATGAGCCTTGAAAATCGCGGTCAGGAGGTCGTCGAGTTCCGGAAGCGTGTCCTTGGGAAGATAGGCAATCGCCCCTTTTCGAATGGATGTCAACAAGGTTTCGGGGTTGATGGCATGCGCAGTGAGCATGACGGCGGGAAAGTTTCTGGCCACGGCTTCTTCCAGAAGTTTCAGTCCGTTCACTCCCATAATATCAAGAATGACCAAGTCATATCGTCTTGTCCTCAATTTCTCGGATGCAGTCCCATAATCTCGAGCGCAGTCGACCACGGAATCGTGAAGAATGTCCTCTATGGACTCGAGCACGTCGGGTTCGTCATCTACGGCCAGAATACGTTTTCCTGCCAGGTACGATTGTTCTTCCATGATGTCATACTCCGTATAGTCTAATGCGTACACCACTCCATTCTGAAATTAGAACACTTCCGGTTCCGTTGTCAACCGAGATCCGCACCGTCCAATCATCGGGAGCGGCTCGAAGAGTCGGCGGATCTCGTCTTTGAGGATACTTGACGAGCCGAGACGGATGGGCCAGAATAAGGCGTCATATTGTTGCATTCTCCGGAGGGAAATACTGTATCGGACTCCGGTAAACCGTTCACGTAATGATCGCTCGAGGGGGTCAAAACTATGAGCAGTAGAGAATTGAACGCAACGGCCAATGCCCTGGCGGCCGAAGGCAAAGGCATCCTGGCTGCGGATGAAAGCTTGCCGACCATCAAAAAACGTTTCGACGCGATTGGGGTGGAATCAACGGAGGACTCCAGACGGGCTTACCGAGAACTGTTGTTCACCACCGAGTGCGCGGAGGACTTCATCAGCGGAGTGATCCTGTTCGATGAAACCATCCGTCAAAGGTCCCAAACCGGCAAGCCTATGGCGGAGATCTTGTCCGACAAGGGGATACTACCCGGAATCAAGGTTGACAAGGGTGCGAAGGACCTGGCCAAGTTTCCGGGGGAGAAAGTCACTGAGGGCCTCGACGGATTACGCGACCGCCTGCAAGAATATCGAAAGCTTGGAGCACGCTTTGCCAAATGGCGCGGCGTCATAACGATCGGCACCGGTATTCCCACCCGTTGGTGTGTCGAGTCCAATGCCCATGCATTGGCACGGTACGCGGCTCTCTGCCAGGAAGCCGGCCTCGTCCCTATTGTGGAACCCGAAGTCCTCATGGACGGCGATCACACCATTGAGCGATGCGAGGAAGTCACCTCACGGGCGCTGATGACTGTGTTTTCACTCCTTCACGAGCATCGCGTGGAAATCGAAGGCATGCTGCTGAAACCCAACATGGTCGTATCCGGCAAGGACTGTACTTCTCAGGCAGGCCCGGAAGAGGTCGCTCTCGCGACCTTGAGATGCTTCGCGGAAGTATTGCCCCCTGCGCTTCCCGGCGTGATGTTCCTTTCAGGGGGACAGAGTCCCATCGAAGCGACGATGAATCTCAACGCAATGAACGTTCGGAGAGATCACCCGTGGGAGCTCAGCTTCTCGTACGGCAGGGCGTTGCAGGAACCGGTACTCAAGGCGTGGGGCGGCGACCCGGGAAACGTTTCAAGAGCACAGGCGGCTTTCCTTCATCGGGCAAAATGCAACGGGGCCGCTCGATACGGCACGTACTCGCAGCAAATGGAGTCCGAGGCACCCTGAGTCCGGGATTTCCTAATCACGGTTAAGTATTCCCGTTAATGATCGGTAGCATCCCGTCCCGCGTTCTGCGCGGGATGCCGGGCGCTCTCGGAGCGGACACCGGCACAGAGACGCAGCAGATGACGGGCACGGAGGCCCGTCCCACGAGAGTGGTTCGAGACACCGTACTTTCTTTCGTAGCCCGGGCCTCCGTGCCCGGAAAGCTCTGGTTTCAGATATCAGACTCGGTAACGGGAGCAGAGTGAGTCACCGAATGTACGCCATGCAGCACTAAGTACAGGATTTCCAGGAAAGGTCGGGGCTGAGAGAATATGCCTTGCCGGTCCGTCACTCGGTTGCACCACTCTCAACCAGCAGCTTCTCGATGTCCGAGCGTCCCAGACGTCTGGCAATGCCCAGCGCGGATTTTCCCTCGGTTTCTCTCGCGGTCACGTCGGCACCGCGGTCGAGGAAGATCTTGATCAGGTCGGGATAGCCTTGTTCCGCGGCCACCATAACTGCGGTCCAACCTTTGTCGTTCTTTGCATTGACATCCGCACCCTGTTCCAGAAGCATTTCTACGATTTTCTTGCGACCATGGAATGCCGCCCACATGAGCGCGGTATCCTGGTTCTTCCCTCTCGCGTCGACCAGGTGCCCGTCGGCAAGGAGACGTGCCACCTCACGTGTTCGACCGTCCTTTGCCGCTCTCACTAATGGGTCTTCTTGAAAAGTGCACACACTCAGCATGAACAGTGCCGCCATTGCCGCAGTCACCGTGCACGATCCGACGTACGGCATCCGCTTACCGGTCATCGGTATCCTCCTGGTATGGTCCGGGACTGCCTGCATCGGTCGTTCCGATGTGGGTGAGGGGAGCGGGCGGCGATCGAGGGGCCGAAAGGTCTTGACACGTTCCTTCTGATCGTGCTACGGAATACGGACCGATATCGCCGCCGGCACCACGAGAGAAGATTCTCCCACGCCTCACGCGGACGCACTTTGTGCGCCCCCGGAGGATGACGAATCTTCCTTGAACGATTCCAGGTTGAGGTCCCGACTTCCGCGGCCACGGAAGCCGGGAGGGTGGGAATACTCTCGTACGTGTTCCCATGTCCCACCCAATACCCTCTTTTCCTCGTGTCAGTCAAGGGGATCAGCCTCGAGAAGCGGAAAAAGCGACGATTTCAAGATGTTCACTCGGGTCCGATCCCGATCGGACAAGGTCCGTCCGTTCTTCGTACGTATCATCGCCTTGCCTGGAGGAATAGGTCATGCCACGTTTCACCGTGTTCTGCATACTTGCGTTTGTGCTCGCAACCGGCATCTCAGGCGTGTGTCACGGGATGCCGTTCACCTATCGGCAGCCGTGTCCGCCGCCGCACCCGTGCGTGTCGCCTCCTCCGCCTCCACCGATCGTTCGAACGGTTCAGGTGGACGTGCCGACGCCGTGCCCGTCCCCTCGATGCGGCGTTTCCGTCCCCCTTCGGCCGAACCCGTGCGGACCTCCCGTCTATGCGCCGGTTCCCCCGGCGCAACCCGTACGGGTGCAGGTGGAAGTGGTGGTCCGGCCTGAAAAACCTAAACCGTGCGTTCCCGAGAGATTCTGCTGTGAGAATCCGCCGGTGTTCGAGCCGCTCTTCGTCCGAGCCGCGCACCTCTTGGGGTCGATTATCGTCGCGCCGCTGGGAATCGGCGAACGCATTCTCGGTCACGGCACCCCCAGAGTGCCTTGTCCTCCGCCCACCCCCATTGCGTGCCCTCCCCGCATTGCGTGTCAACCTCCGGGGTTCGTACACATGAACGCCGGCCCGATGCCCGCACCTCAGTGCGCGGCGCCGTTCCCTCCGGCAATCCCAAGCGCCCTTCCGGGCCCTCCGGTTGCGCAACCGGCCAAGTACCGGCCGCGGCATGCGTACGGGTCGCACCGTAATGCGCCGATTCCGCGGTAGAGGTGCCGCCGAGGGATCCCGCCGCGCAGCCACGGACGAATCGGCTTTATCCGTACATCTTTGTGTTCCGGATTCGGAGTGTGTGCTCGTCTCGAGCAGCAGTCAGGAGAAGAGGTCATGGTTTGTAAGTCTTCATATATGCGATTTCTTTGCAGCTGGTTTCTTTTCATAGTGGTCACGGCCATGGGCACCATCTGGGCCGTCGCCCAGGAATCGGACACATCCAGGGAACTCGAGCGAATCGATATAGAGGCCCCGGAACCGCGCCCTGTGACCGCACCGGCAGCAAGATCCGACAGGGGATCCGAATCGGATCGGCTTCCCCCTCCTGAATCGCCTTCTCCTTGGGATGGTGAGAGGGCTTCCGAGATACCAAGCTCGATCGTGCCCTCAACGTTGTCACTGGTTGAAGGGAAATCTCAGATCTCCTTGGCTGCGGCATCGCTTCCTGCACAAACTCAAGCGGTCACCGCGCAGGACATTCGCGAACTTAACACCTGGGGCGACTATGCCACGTGGTTCGCCCGGGTCGCGGGAGTGAAGGCCATCAACTACGGCCAGGGTCAAATCGGAACCGCGGTTTCAATGAGAGGATTCACCAGTTCGACAGGTCAGGAAGTCGCAGTGTTTGTCGACGGGGTACCCCAAAACTTGCCTTCAGGCGTCGCGGTCAACGGCAGAGTAGAGCTTTCGTGGCTCACCCCGGAGGTGATTGAAAAGATAGAGATAATAAAGGGTCCCGTGTCCGCGATGTACGGAAATTACGCATTGGCCGGCGTGTTGAACATCGTCACGAAGAAGAGCGAGCCTGCGCCTGCCATAACCTCTTCCGGAGGCAGTTTCAACAATTTCCGTCTTTTGGGGGTCCTCAGCAATGAGGCATGGACTCCCACTCCTTATCTGGCGCACCAGTACTACACGATCGACGGATATCGCGACAATTCTCAGCTCAGCCAATGGAGCCCCTTCAACAAGGTTTCTTACCCACTCTGGGGCGGAACTCTTTCGCTGCGATACAACTATTATCGGTCTGATTGGGGCGCTCCCGGGTATTGGCCCATTGATTGGGTCAAGAGCGGACTCATCGAGCGAACACGTGCCTTCAATACCTCGGACGGCGGCTACCAGAGGCGGTACGAGCTCGTGATGAACTATGCGCCCTCCTGTGGAGAGCGGGGTCTTTATACAACGCTGTTCGTGGGCAACTACCGCGGCACCAGGTATGCGTCGTTTCTCCCCATCCCCCCCAGTCAGTTCTGTCGGCAGGACGACAGGGTGTATTGGGGAGGACGCGTCTATTACAACCTGGTCTTCGGCGATGTGGCGTCTCTTACCATCGGTGGAGAAACCAGGCAGGACAGCGGCGAGGCACAGCAATTCAACACGGTGAACAGGCGAAGGACCACGACACGATACGATTATGACCTGCGGTTGTCCAACTGCGGAATATTCCTGCAAGGACAGATCAAGCCGGTTGAGCAGCTCAAGATCGTCGGCGGAGTGAGGTGGGATTACTTCCTGCAGGACATCGACAATCTGATACTCCCCCGGAACTCCGGAACAGGAGTGTGCGCAATCAGATCGCCGAAGGTGGGCTTCGTCATGACGCCCACAAAGAACATTAACATATTCGGGAACTTGGCCACAGGTTTCCGATCTCCGTCCAACCTCGAGATGTCCCCATACAGCGCGAGCGCCGATAAGGACTTCAGCCTGGAGCCGGCAGCGGTCCAAACCTATGACGTGGGCTGCAACGTTGCTCTTTTCGGAAACCTCTTTCTGGCCGCGGATTACTACCACACCTACATGCAGCGAGAAATCAGAATGGTGAACAATAACCCGGTTGTCGTGGGAGATACGGTGCGCAAGGGCTACGAACTCGAGGCCAGGTTTTATCCTGCCGATTCCGAAGACTTCAGCGTTTTCGGCAGCTACGCCTGGGTGGATGCACGGGTAATCGACCCCACGGTCCCGGGACAGATCCTCGTCCAGGATATCTCCGAGCATAACATCAAAGGAGGTGTGACGATGCGGAGGCGTTTCGGCTTCACCGGTGAATTGACCGCGGACCTCTACTACCAATACACGAGCGGCGCACCCTATTACAGATTCGCGGGAACAGCAGCTGAACGAGCGACCCCAGTCTTTGGGCCGGACTTCGACGTGTACAATCTCAAGCTCACATACACAGGCACGGGATGGTCGTCCTTCTTTTCGGCACGGTGCAAACCGAGGGAATTTTCAGCGGATTACACGTGGGTGTCGAATGACCTGCTCGTCTATGATCCTCAACCGCAATGGGAGTTTGCCGCAGGACTCACCTATTCGTTTTGGTAAATCGCATCGGCGCGCAGCGTCGGACCCGCGTGATGCAGAGTAAGGCCTTTTGCTTCAAACAAAGCACTGAAGCCGGGGAGAAATTGCCTGAGTTTTTCCCGGCCCTCGTAGGCTGCACGGCCGACACACCTCGTCGGCACATACTTCAAGGAGGATGAAATGTTTAGGACACTACTCGTTACCGCACTTGTCGGCTTATTCGTTGTACCGCTGGTCCAGGCCCACGATACGTGGATCGAAAAGCGGGACGGACAGATTCTTGTGCTTCGCGGCCACGGCCTAGAAGTTGAAGCCTATGATCCGTCCCTGGTTCAAGAAGCCAAGGCACGCGATGCCGAAGGACGGGTCGTTGAAACGGAAATTAGGCAACACAAGGAAAACGCGTCCCTCGTGCCGAAGGGCAATGCGGTGGTAGTCGCGGCACTCTACAACTCGGGCTATTGGCTGAAAACCACGGACGGATGGAAAAAAGCCACGAAGAGAGAAGGCAAAGGGAAATACGAAATCGTGGAATCAATCAAAAGCAAGCAATGGTGCAAGAGTTTCTCGGCTCCATGCCCGGAGAACTCCAAACCCGTGGGGCAGCGCTTTGAAGTCGTACCGCAGAAGGATCCGACAACAGTTGCCGTGGGAGATACACTCCCCATAAAGGTGATTTTCGATGAGAAACCGGTGGAGGGCGCACTCATTACCACCGGCGGGGCTGACGCATCGGACGCCAAAGATGCCCTCAAGACGGACAAAGACGGGAAGGCAACCGTCGCGATCGAAAAAGCGGGACTGCAGCTCATCAAAGCAAGTCACAAAGTGCCGCTCACGGACGATCCCGATGCGGATGTGCTTTCCTTGGCGTCCACGATAACATTTGTCACCCAATAGCGGATCACGGTCAACCGAGGTTCAGCCGCGGAACGGCCTTCATTTCCGGAGCCTGCGCACGGAAGCCGTGCAACGGAATGGAGGCCCTTTCCGTCACATCGAGACCTTTTGATAAGAGGTACGGCAATGCACCGATTCATTCTGCCTGCACTGTTTTTTCTCCTGCTCGTCTCAGGCGCGCACGCTCATTCCGTTGAATACCAGATCGAGAACCGAGGCATCAGCGCACGATTCTTCTTTCTGCCGGACGAACCTGCAAGTTATTCACCGTATGAGGTGTTCGGTCCGGGAGACACGGTTGCTCATCAGAAAGGACGGACCGACAAGAATGGGGTCGTCTCGTTCCTGCCCGATCGTCCCGGAGCCTGGTCGATTAAGGTGACGGCCGAATCCGAACACGGGGGCCACGCGGCAAACCCGGTCATACAGGTGAGTGAAGGCTTGTTGGTGGAATCGTTCAGTAAGCCGCTGGTAGCCACGTACCAGAAGTTCTTCGTCGGCATCGGCGTGCTCTTGGGTGCATTCGGATTGTGGGCACTCTGGAGTGCGCGAAGGACAACACGAAACACAGCGGGGTGCACTCCGGCGGAATAACGGGGCACGGGACGACCACGGTCGTAGGCCGGACTTGATGTGGCGTTGCGTCAAAC
>JAVHLK010000105.1:9017-16360 GCA_031082285.1 Desulfomonilaceae bacterium | reverse complement strand
AAGAACGTCAGTTCCTCCTTGAGGATGGGAAGCAGATTCTTTGCCATTTCCCGCTCTTCATCCTTGGTCATGGGAACAAAGCCCCAGTTTTCGGCCCATGCCTCCCGATAAATCTCCGACAAGAGCGCTATTTCCGCCTCGACGTTCTTCCTCGACCCATTCCTGGTCCAGACCTTACCCTTGCTCTTGATGCGGCGGGCCAGGCGCTCCACGCGCTTGCCCAATCTGTCTTCCTGGACGATGTTCAACGACACCAGGTCCTTTTCCTTGGTGAGACCGCATCCTTCGATCAGAGGCAAATAGTACGGATGATTCCACGGCATCATGATTGTGGGCGGGTACTCGTACCCTTCTATGAGTGTCCCAATCTCATAATTGGTCGAAGGGTTCAGCGGGCCCATGAGGTAGTCCATGCCCTTGCTTCGTACGCGTTCCGCAGCCGCGGCGAAAAGGCCTGCGGCCGCCTCGGGATCGTCCCGGCACTCGAAGAAGCCGAAAGCCCCCATTCTCTCCTTGTGGTACTCGTTGTAATTGTTGTCGATGATGGCGGCAATCCTTCCCACGACCTCCGAACCTCTTCGCGCGAGGAACAGCGTGCGCTCGGAGAACTTCCAGAAAGGGTGTTTGTCGATATCCAGGAGACGGCGAACGTCCTTTTTGAGCGGAGGAACCCAATTGCACTCCCTTGGGTATATCTTCCACGGAAGATTGATGAACTCGTCAAGGTCGGATTTTGTCGAAACAGTGGTTGTCACCACTTGGGACATATGCAGCTCCTTGTTCGAGAGATGTTCAAGACCGTACACGAATGCCAAGAGGTAGGACCGGCACCCTGCCGGTCGGCCCCCCTGAAACGAGGGGTCCTCCTGATGGATGACGCGACCGGGTGTTCCTTTGGGCCGGCATCACACGCGCGGACAACTACGGTTGGTTCGTCAAATCCTCACGCAACCGGGACCTTTCGTCGAGCCGCTCCCCGAGATCGCCCAGCGATTTCTTCATATACGTATCCAGCTCGGGGTTAATGGGTTCCACATGGGGCAGTTTCTTGTCGATCATGCGCCGGTACCTGGGAGGTTTTCCATCTGAAAGACTGTCCAGTCGATCCTGTTCGGACATCTCTTCCTCAGACATCGTTTCTTGAACAGGATCCGGCCGAGCCGCCGATTGTTCCGCTTGTCTGTGTTTGTCGAATAGGACGAACGTCACCAGAGCCGCGAGAATGAGAGCGAGGACCGCGATGATCTTGATACCTCGAAGATTGCGCCGGGTCTTTTCCGGCCACACTTCGATGACCGGCTTACCGCCGGCTCCGGGAATCGTTTGTTCCGATGCCGGCGGATTCTTCGGCGGCTCGTACTTGGATACCACAACCCCGCAGCGAGGACATTCGTCGAATTCTTCGTCCGCGTCCAATCCGCACGAGGGGCAAGAAAAGAAAGAGTAGGCAATGGGTGCTTCGGCAGGAGGAGGGGGCTGCTCAGGTGGTTCCTGCCGTTGGAGCAATCCGGCTGCTTCGAGTTTCTTCATGAGACTCTCGAGCTGCCCCGGCGACAGGTCGTACTTCCCCATCAATGCATTGCTCGCCATGCCCGACTCGATGTCCTTCACCACTTCCTTGGCATTGATCTTCTTCTTGGCCACTTCGAAGCCTCTTGAATGAGTTGCCGTAACGTCAACTACACAGTATTGTGAATCCGGTTGCGTAAGGCAAGGGGAAAAACGAAGGCAAGGCCGTCGCCCGGATTGCCGGCAAAGGAGTTCCGCTCGTCCCGACCCGGCCGTATACGCATGTTCCATCGCGGCGGATCACATCGTTTCTCTGCCGATCACCGATCCTCGGCCGTGATTTCATTGAGTATATCAAGAACCGCCTCGTTCCATCCTCGAGGTCCCGGGCTCTCTGTTCGTCGTGCATCCCGGATGGCCTCCGGCAAGTCGAGGGGCTTGCCTGCCGCGCCTACAAGAACCGGTCGGTCGACCAATTCGAGGAAGGGGAAATCGTTCGGGCTGTCCCCCAGGCCGATCGTGAGCACATTCCCATACATGCTGCGATATGCATCGATAAGCATCGCCGCGGCCGAGCCCTTGCCGGGGTGCCCAATCAGATGCCCGAACCTCCCGCCTTGCACCGCGGTCAGGCCCTTGGCGGCCGCAGCTCGTTGTACCGCGGCCTCGGCATCGATCTTCTCGCCACGGATGATGAACGGCTCGTCAAAGAGTCTGGTCCTGGCTCTCGCCGCGTCCTTGAGATCCAACCCGGTCAAGGCCGCGACCTCGCGGTCCGACATCGCGGAAAATCCGACGAGGCGGATCCCCAGGCATTGGGAGATCTCGACAAGGCTTTGTACCAGTGTCTCATAGTCCGTTCCAAGTGTAATACACGCATAGTCTCCGTGCTGCCATATCGGGTAACGACTCTTGGAAATGTGCGACAGTACGGGGGATTCTCGACGGATGAAAATTCCGCCGCCGTTCTCGACAATGAAGGGGTCTTGCAGTTCAAGTTCCCGATGCAGCGGCTCCATCTCGGCAAAGGTCTTGCTCGACACAAGGACCACAACGGCTTCACGCGCCCTAAGAACGGCAAGGCTTTCCCGTGCCGGTTCCCACGAGTAGGTTTCGGAATCCAAGAGAGTGGCGTCAAGATCGGTGAAGACAACGAGTTTCACGGCAAGCGACCCCCGGAAGTATACTCATACCAGCGCGAGACCAAGGATTCAACAGGCGGCGGAAGTGCTCGCCGTGAAGGCGCACCCGGACGACCGTTTCCCGCGACCAGGCGCGTCGGCCGATCCGACTTCAGGCCGCCGGCCTACATCCCGAGATACGCGGCACGAACGTCCGGATCGTCCGCCAGATCCTTCGCCGTCCCCTCCTTGACGATCTTCCCGGACTCCAACACATACGCATGCCGTGCGAGTTCCAGGCTCTGTTTCACGCTCTGTTCCACGAGCAACACCGAGATGCCGTTTTCGTTGATCTCGCGAATCGTGCGAAAGAGCTCCGCAACCACGATCGGCGCCAGGCCGAGGGACGGCTCGTCCAGCATGAGCAGCCGTGGTTGCGACATCAAGGCTCTGCCTATCGCGACCATCTGCTGTTCTCCGCCCGACATGTCGGCCACCTTTTGGCTTTCCCGCTCACGAAGCCGTGGAAACAGCTCATATACCCATCGCAGTGAGCTGTGAAGAACTTTACGGGCGTTCGGATTGTATGCCCCGAGTTCGAGGTTCTCGCGACAGGTCATCCGAAGGAAGAGCATTCGCTCTTCGGGGACAAGACTTAATCCCTCCGCCGGCAGCCTATGGGGTGGAACTCGATGGACGTTTCGGCCCATGTACCGCACTTCTCCCGATGCGGGCCTGATCAGGCCCTGGAAGGTCTTGAGCGCGGTAGTCTTCCCCGCGGCGTTCGGTCCCAGGAGCGCAACGATTTCGCCTGCGGCCACATGCAGCGAAACTTGCTCAAGTACCCGGGTTTGCCCGTAATACACGTCGATATTCTTCACATCAAGCATGGTGTTTTCCCGCACGGCCCGTCCCGGAATGTGACGGTCGGGCACGGCGGTCCCGCGAAGTCGTTTAAAGTGTCGGCACGTTCGGCCTTAACCATCACTTACCCGGGTTTGAGACGGTTTCTTCAAGGCCGGGCCGGTAAGCCGGAAAGGTGTAGGACTTATTTCGGGACAAACGCCAACCACATGCCCTGTCCGATCAACCAAGGTACGCTTCGATGACCTCGGGATTGTTCATCACTTCCTGCGGAGTTCCCTGGGCGAGCCGCGCACCATGGTGCAGCACGAGCACGGTCCCGCATAGTTCCATCACCACCCGCATCACATGCTCGATCAGCATGGCCGTGATGCCTTTGTCTTGAATCCTTCGAACCAGAGCCAAAATCTCCGTTGTTTCAACCTGCGTCAACCCGGAGAGGACTTCATCCAGAAGGATCACTTGCGGGTCGGTGGCGAGAGCGCGGGCGATCTCAAGGCGCTTCTTTTCAGCCGGGGTGAGGTCCTGCGCAATACGGTCGGCCTTGGATTCAAGCCCCACGAAGCGGAGTGCCTCATGAGCGTGCCTTTCGCTGTCCTTGGATGCGCCTCGGCGGTCTCTGCCGAAGCATGCTCCCACCAGGACGTTCTCGAATACGCTCAATGATGCGAAAGGCCGCACCGGCTGAAAGGTTCCGGCAATTCCCAAGCGGCAAATCCGCCCGGGTGCGAGCCCGGAAATCCGCCGTCCTTGGAAGTACACCTCCCCCGACGTTGGGCGAAGCGTTCCCGATATCACGTTGAACAGCGTAGTCTTTCCCGCTCCGTTCGGCCCGATCACCCCGAACAGGTCGCCTTCTTGCACCCGGAATGTGACGTCCGACAGCGCGGCAAGGCCATCGAACCGCACGGAGAGACTCTTGCACTCGAGCATGACGGACATACGGTTAATCCATCCACCGGGAGCTCATTCCCATGCGAGTCATGACACGTCTGAACCACCGGCTTCTCACGATGCCTCCCGGCATCAACAGCCCGATTATCACCATGATGACGCCGTACATGGCGAGATGAAGGTACGGTATCCTCGTCCAGAGCAGTTCCTGGGCTATGGTAAGGAACACTACCCCGACGATGGGCCCCGCGGCGGTTCCCGACCCTCCAAGCATGGTCATCACAATGGGGCTCAACGCGATTTCCAGCCCGAAGACCGACGAAGGGCTGATGTACGTGGCCTTCCATGCGTAGACGCCGCCGATGAACGCGGCCGGTGCGGAACTGATCACCAGTGCGCCGCACTTGTACAAGTCCACCGGCACGCCGAAGGCACGGGCCGTGTCCGCGTCTTCCCTGATGCTCCGCAGAGCCAACCCGAACCGGGATCGTGCGATCGACCTGCTCAGGGCAATCGTTGCCCCGGCGGCGATCACGGCCAGGTAGTAGGCTTCGACCGTGCGGTCCCCCGGGGGTGTGGAGATTCCTCCGGATCCGCCGGTGAGATCCCGCAGGTTGTGTGCCAGCACGTTCATCAGGCTGATCAGGCCGAACGTGCCCAGCGCGAAATACGCACCGGTCAATCGGGTGAACGGATAGCTGATGAGCGCGGCAAACAGGACGGTGACGGGAACAGCGAGGGCCACGGCCGCCCAGAAGGACAGCCCCTGATTCATGAGAATGACCGTCGAGTATGCCCCGAGGCCGAAGAAGGACGCATGCCCCAGATTCATGTGCCCCATGGTACCGCCCACGATGTCGTAACTCACCGCGAGGGTGAGGTACACCGCGACCAGGAAGAGCCACACGAGCCCGTACGAGACGGTCATCGCGGGAAGCACCGCGAAGACCGCGGCGACCGCAAAGACTGCGACCGAGAAGCTTACCGAGGGACGCCGGCCGGCCATCATCGGGAACCGAAGAAGCCTTCAGGCTTCGCGATCAGTATGACAATAAGCAGAAGGAACGCGACGCAAGGCGACCACTCCGGCCCTATCCAATAGGCTGCCGCGGCCTCGGACAATCCCAGTATGAGCCCGCCCAAGACGGACCCGATGAGGCTCCCGAGACCGCCCAAGACCACCACGCACATGTACTTGACGGTCAACGGGATGCCCATGGCGGGCGTCACGGTAAAGAGCGTCACATAAAAGGCCCCTGCCGCGCCGGCTGCCGCGGCCCCGAGACCGAAGGTCCATGCCGCGATGCGTGCAATGTCCACACCCACGATCTCGGCCCCGTCCCGGCACTGGGTGATTGCCCGGACGGCCTTACCGGCAAAGGTGGTCCGCAGGAACACGTGAAAGGCCGCGGCCATGCAGCAAATGAAGATCAATATGAGAACTCGCACGGACGAGACGACCACGCCGCCAATCTCCAGTGGAGGCAGTGAATAGGCTATTCCCGTTACAGGCCTCTCCCAGAGGAATGCCGTGAGATCCTCCACTGCAAGTGCGATTCCCAAGGTGACCAGCACCGATGCCGTGAGCATGTCGCGTGCGGGCTTCCTGGCGATCGGCTTCAACAGCACCCAATAGAACCCGGCGCCCAAGAGGATAAAGATGGGTATGAGCAGGAGAGCGCCCAGGAAGGGATTGACTCCCAAGGAGACGAAAAGGGCATACGTAATCAAGGACCCGACCATGAGGAACTCACCATGAGCCAGATTGAGAATCCTGAGAACACCGAAACTCACGGAAAGCCCCATTGCGGCAAGGCCGTAGATTCCGCCGAGCAGTATGCCTCCTACTGTGAGTTGAATAATCTCCGAGGGCATGGTGTCGCGTCGATCGCTCTTGTGATGCTATTTCACGGGCGGTCTGGGGTACACGTGTGTGCCCGTGGCGACATCGGCCGGCCAGATCACCACGTACTTCCCTCCCTGTATTTGAGACGGGTACGTATTGATGGAGCCGTATCCCGTTTCGTGGAATTTTGCCGTGCCCAGCACCGTTTCCAGGTTCAGCCTCTTGAGCGCGGCCATGACCTCGTTGTTGTCAAGCGTACCGGCCTGCTCGATGGCCGCTTCCGCGATCTGAAACGCCGCGACGTACGCCGGCGCCCAGGGATACATGGGCTCGGAGATTTTTGCCGGTCCCAGCACCTGAGCAATAAGGTCCGCATCTCCCAGCTTCATCCCATCAACCCAGTAGGACTGGCCGACGACGTAATCGGCACCCGCTCCGAGCGCGTCACGGAAAACGCCGCTGTGATGAATACAATGATATTCCTTGGGGTTCAATTGCATCTCGCCGGCCTGCTTCATGAAATTGACCGCGAAGGGAATATTGGACGCGACGTACACGATGTCCGGGTTCTCTTTCTTGAGTTTGGTGATGACCGGAGTGAAGTCGTGCGCAGTGGGGGGGACGATGTCGCTCGCCACAACCTTCAGCCCTGCGTCTTCCGCGAGTTTCTTGGATCCCGTGAATACTCCGAGGGGATGTAGCGTGTCCTCTACCACGAACGCGACGGTCTTGGCCTTCCCTTCGGACTTGATCATTTCCCAGTATCGGTACGTGTACCGTGGTCCAAGATCGATCACCCCCACGAGCCATTCGTATCCTCGGGAGTAGATCTTCGGCGAATTGGCACAGATTGCGATAAAAGGAATCTTGTGGTTCTCGGCCGCGACGGCTGCGGCAAACGTGAGAGGACTGCTGTAGGGGCCGAGGAGCAGATGAACCTTATCGACGCCGGCGAGTCGCTCATAGTACTTATTGGCCGCGGCTTCATCGCTCTTGTCGTCGTACATGACGAATTTCACCGGCAGCCGTTTGCCGTACTTCTCGACCATGATTCCGCCCCGAGCATTGACAAGAGCGGCCCACGATTCCATGAGCCTCTTGAACGGCCC
>JAVHLK010000105.1:0-8917 GCA_031082285.1 Desulfomonilaceae bacterium | reverse complement strand
AAGTGACCGCTTTGGGACACGGTGGCACCGATCAGGACCGCGTCCGGAACCTCATCCGAACGGACGGGAACGGACCATGCGGTCATCACCAGAACAAAAGAGAAAAAAACCATACAGAGCTTACGCGTCATTCGGCTGCTCCTTACCGAGATTTCAACCTTTTCTCGCTTCCAGGCTCTGCCTGGGAACGCCTGCCCTACGGACTCTGCCCGGTCTTCGGCCCGGAGCCCGGATGGACTTTCATGGTCGGTTGCGATCCGCGAATCATGAGGGTTCATGCCGTCGTGCACTACGGCAAGACCTGGATCGCGTCGTCAAACGGGGTAAGTCGTTCCATGCCCGTGCTCGTCACCGCGTACGAGTTCTCGATTCCCGCCAGCCCTCTGTCCGGTATGATGAATTTCGGTTCCAGCGCGATCACCATGCCCTCTTGCAGCACGTGGGGAGACTTCTTCCCGACGATGGGGAATTCATCCAATTCCAGGCCCACCCCGTGGCCGACAAAAGGAACGGGCATGGGATGTCCCAAAAAAAACTCTGACCAGCCGGCCTCCTCGGCCATCCGCAGTGCCGTATCATACATGGCCTCAGCCCGCGTACCCGGCATGCCCTGTTCCACGAGGGCCTGCTGAATCCGCACTGCAACCTCGTGAATTCGCCTGAATTCCTCCGGCGGCTCGCCAAGATAGTAGGTCCGTGCCTGATCGACCACATATCCTTTCACGACTCCCACATAATCGATCTGAACCGGTTCGTGCCTTTGAATGATCTTCGATCCGGCCCCGTGCGGCATCGAAGCATTGGCGCCCGGACCTCCCGTCGGTCCTACCGAGCAGCTCGGCACGGCAAGATTGCGTCCCGACATCACGTGACCGTAGAACACGTGCTGATTAAAGCTCCGTACCCGTACATACCCCTGATGTCCCATCCTCCGGTATTCGGCTTCCAGGAGTCCCGAGAACTCCATCTCCGACATGCCCTCTCGAAGAATGTCCTTTACCAGGCGGAACAGTTCGTCATTCATGGCCGCGGCCCGGCGAATGAGGTCAATCTCGTACGGGGATTTAATCATCCTCACCAGCTTGATGAGGAGCGACACGTCCTTGATCTCGGTGCCCGGGAAAAGCCCAACGTAGACGTGGTAATTGTTGACCGGCAGGACGTCCAGTTCCATGCCGAGACACTTGAGAGAACCCGCACCGTCGGTCAAGACCGCGTTCTTGACGTCCTCAAAGCTCTTGATGTGCATGACGTCTTCCAGCGGAGATTCTTCCGAGGCTCTCTGAAAATCCCTGCGAACCAACAGACGGGGTTCCCCTTCGGCCGGCACGTACAGGTGCGCGTCCTGAGCGGTTCCTGAAAAATAGTAGAGATCCGTCTGTTGTACGATGAGCGCGGCGTCGAAACCGTGCCGCTGCATGGCATGCTGAAGGGCTTTGATGCGATGGTGAACTTCGTCGATGGGAGTGGAAGGCATAGGGCTCACTTTCCGCTTTGAACGAAGGGAAATCAGCTTTGCGGGTGTATGACGACCTTCATGGACCCGGACGCGGCCGCGACCAGCGCGAATCCTTCGCCGGTTTTTTCCAAGGGGAGCCGGTGCGTGATCATGTCGTCAACTCTGATGCGTTCCGAAGCGATCAGCTCGATCGCGGCGAAGATGTCCCTCTGGCTTCCCGCGTACGACGAGGTGATCGTCACTTCCTTGCGCCATATGTCGTTAAAGGGCGTCTCGATGTGGGCTCCGGGGTCGGACGGCGCGAAGAACAGGATGGTACCGCCCCGGTCGACGGCCCTGTACGCCTGTTGAATGGCCTGCTCCGCACCCGTGGCCACAATCACCAGTTCAAAGAGGCGACCGTGGTTCGCGTCCTGGAGACGTTCCAGGAGATCCTCCCCGGAAAGCAAGGCGACGTCCGCGCCGAATTGCAACGCGGCTTCCAGCCGCGGTTCGCTTATGTCCACCGCGGCAACCCGAGCGGCGCCCGAGACCCGCGCCAGCTGAATGTGCATGAGTCCCGATATGCCGCTCCCGAGAACCAGGACGCGTCTTCCCGTCACGCGGCCGGAGTGAAACTGTCCCCGATACACGCACGCCAGCGGCTCGATGAACACGGCCCGATCGTAAGACATGGAATCCGGTAACAGGTATGTCCCGTTCCTCACGTTGATTGCCGGAGCTCTCACGTATTCGGAGAAACCGCCCGGATCGAAGTTCGTCGAGGCCAGCAGGTCGCAACAGGATTCGTGACCCGCAGCGCAGTACCGGCAGAGGTTGCACGGAACATGGTGTGAGACAAACACGCGATCGCCGACTTTCCACCGTTGCACGGCCTCGCCCGCCTGAACTATCTCGCCCGCGATTTCGTGACCCAACACCAGAGGCGCTCGCGGAACCCGATACCATTCCAGCACGTCGCTCCCACAAATTCCGCTGGACAAGACCTTCACAAGGATCTCGTCAGAGCCGATCCGAGGAACTTCCATCTCCTCGAGCCTGACGTCCTTGTTGTTGTAATACATAGCCACTCGCATGTGATGCACCTCATCCAGCACCGTGGTTGTGCGACGGGTTCTCTAGGACCGACCCGGATCTCTTCCCCGGCGTATAATGAACCGGGCCTCAGGAGGTCAGGCTGCGGACGTCTTTTTCTTCTCGTCTTCGTAGATCTTGATTGCCGACTCGGGCTTCTCGTTGTAATGAACCACGGCCCGCACCGCGTTGATCATGCCGATGGGACAATCCGACTGGAAGATGTTCCGGCCCATGTCCACGCCCACCGCACCTTGGGTGACCGCGTTGTAGGCCATGGTCAGGGCCTCGATTTCCGGGAGTTTCTTCCCGCCCGCCATGACGATGGGAACAGGACAAGTGCTCGTTACCCTCTCGAAATTCTCGCAGTAGTAGGTCTTGACGATGTTCGCTCCCATTTCCGCGGCCATCCTCGAAGCCAGGGACAGGTAACGAGCATCACGGACCATGTCTCGGCCGACCGCGGTCACCGCGAGGATCGGTATGCCCGCGTCGTGCCCCGCGTCGATCAGATCCGAAAAGGCCACCAGCGTTTGATGCTCGTGTTCCGCGCCCACATAGATGGACAGGGCCATGCCTGAGACGTTCAAGCGGATGCAATCCTGAGAGGAGACGTTCCACGTCTCGTTGGAGAGTTCGCTGAGCACGCTGTTGCCGCCGGAGACTCTCAATACGATGGGCGCTTGACATCCCGGCGGAACGGATGTCCGGAGTATTCCCCGGGTCAACATGAGGCAGTCCGCATACGGGATCAGCGGTTCCAGGGTCCGTTCCATGATCTCGAGGCCGGACGTGGGACCTTGAAAGTACCCGTGGTCCACCGCGAGCATGACGGTTCTTCCCGTATCCGGTTTGATGATTCGAGCGAGCCTGTTCTTCATTCCCCAGTCCAGATGGTCGCTCCCCTTGATGTAGAAGCCGCCGGCCCCTTGTGTGGCCGAGGGAGTCACGTCCCTTGCTTCAACCAATCCTTCGATGTCGGCCATGGCTGATCCACCCCTTTGCTTATTGTTGCGAACAGTGGATACTAACAGAGAGACCATACGGTGTCAATGTGCGCATCGGGCGCTCTTTATGCGCCGTCGCCCGGACCCGGCCTCTTCGGTTCACCCGTCGGGATAGTCGCGTGTATCCTCCCGTTCCCCCGACACCTGGAAGGTCTTCATGAATTTCCGGTCAATGTAGTCCTTCAACTTGAACGCAAGTGTTCCGTTCCACACCCATGATTTCCTGACGAAAATGCCGGTTCCGTCTCCAAGGTTGAAGATCAGCAGGTAGGTCTCCTGGGGAGTGAACCGTTTCATTTCACCGCCTTCCAGCGCGGCCGTGAGGTTCGCGTGAAGGATCGGATTCTGACGCACCGCATAGACGCCGACCCGGTCGAGTCTCTTGTCCTCCAGGCTGACGCAGTCTCCGCCGCCGAATATGTTGGGGTAGGCCACGCTGTGCAGGTGTCGATTCACGGTCAGAGCCCCGTCCTCGGCAACGGGAAGATTGGAATCCTTGAAAATCGGGTAGGATTTGACGCCCACTGCCGGAAACACGAGGTCGAAAGAGATCGAATTCCCATCGGTGAAGATCACGGTGTTGTCCTCGATCCGATCGGCTCGCACACCCTCGATGACCTTGATGTTGCGCTTCTTCAATGAAGCGAGTGCCAGGGTCCGTGCCTTCTCCGCGAGATTGGGCAGCAGTCTGCGGCCCGCGATGAGGGTAATGGTCGCGTCTCCATGGTTGTCGGTGACCAGCCGCCGGATGTTTCCGGTCAGTTCCAATCCCGCGGGACCGCCCCCGAGCACGACCAACTCGGGCCTTCCCTTCTCGATCGCCCGGACAACGGCCCTCTTGGCTTTGAGCAGATTGACTATGGGCTTCACCGGGAACACGTGCTCCATCGAGCCTTTGACGAGATCAAGCGGCACATAGCTCCCCGTATTGAATGACACCACGTCGTACGACACCCGGGAACCGTCCTCGAGGTCAAGGATCCGCTTCTCGGGATGGACACGAACGACCTTGCCCCGCATAAATTGTGCGCCGCGGTCCTCAACGAGCTTCTTCAAGTCAAAACGAATCTCGCGGGGAGCATACATCCCCGAAAGCATGCCCGGCCCCATACCGGAGTAGTAGTGCCGATCGACCGGGCTGATGAGGGTGACGCGCCGGCCCCGGTCCGTGTAGTCTTTCAAATTGACCAGCGCGGTCAGGTGAGCATGACCGCCTCCGACGAACACCAGATCTTTTCCCATGACTGCAGTCCTTTACCGTCCGGAGTATGATCGTTCAACGCAGTGTGCTCAGTATAGCAAGTGCCGGGGAAAAAAGGGATCTCCCCATGGTGTAACACCAGATCAGACCCCTATTCCGGAAAGGTGAAGGCGGAAGGATGAATGATGAACGCCTCATTTCAAGGTGCCGGCTCCTGGGAAAGGTCTTTTCCCTCCTTGCTCTTTCCTCCTTCCTCCTTTCAGATATCCCCATCTAATCGGGTCAAAGGTTCCTACAAACTATAGTGATACGCTTTGAAATTCGCGGGCGCGTCTATCCGGTGGTACGAGCCGTCCCGTGCGTTTGCCCTGGTTTGGTCGACGACACCGAAGGCGGGCGGTCACAGGGGTCCGCCCCATATGCGTTAACTTTATTGTCGCGGTTTGGGCGCGCTTATTGAGAGTGGGGTCAGGCTTGACATATTGGCATTCGTGCCTTGCCTTTCGATGGGTGACCCCGATACCGATACCGATACTCTTCGATTTTCGTCAAAGATGGCTGTCAAGTTTGTCTATGACAAAGATCCTCCCGTCCTCACCCGCTTCAAAATGCCCAAATGCCCTCTTGGCATCTTTGTCCGACCACGCATAGAATTCGTGGGTAGACCCGGGCACGGGATTCCCTTCCAGAGCCTTGAATCTCAGTGATCCGGGACCGTCGTGGAGCGTATTCTCATCGATGCAGCGGGAAAGGTCGTCCAATTGCTTGTTAACGATGAACATTCGGTCGGTGGGGAGGCCGGCCGCATCTTTCATGAATCGTGCGGAGTATTTCAAACGTCTGCTCAGCGGTTCCTGGAGGCTTTCGCCGTAGATGTCCTTCCTGATCTGCTTCCATACGAGGTCACCCCAGACTGAGAACACCGCTTTGTCATCCATTTTGGTGAGCAGGGTCTCAGGGATTCCCGAGCAGCGATCCGCGTCGAGCTCATAGTTCATTCCCAGAAGGCGGAAGGCTTGGAGGTCTTTCTCTACGGCGTCACGAATATCCAGTTTCACCGGCAACCGCGGAATTCTGAGCAATTCCTGGCTGCTTTCAAAGATATAGACGATTTCGTCTGCATAAAATGCCCCTATTGTCTGAAGGAAACCCTGCAAGCTCTTGAAGCCGCCGGTGAGGTTGAACACGATCCGGGAACCTGAGTCTCGGTACCCGGGCAGAGTATCTTGGCACCAGCGGATTATCTCCTGCACCCCGGAGGTAAAGGCGAGCAGGGAAGCGGTGTTGAGGTCCCGAGCCGGTACCGGAGTGCACGTGACACCACGCGCCGTCAACCATTCCCGGAGGACCTTGACGACACGATGCCCTTGATACGTATCGGTGTGAATCAAGTAGTGTTGATCTCGCCTGCCTCTCGTCATCTCGCCCTGGTAGAAGGAAATCACCCCGTTGAGTTCGGCACTCAGTTTCCGGACCGCACTGAGATCTTCGGCCCCTAAAAGCTTCTCCTTTGCTCGGGCAACGCAATCGTCAATCAGGCGCTTCTCGTCCGGGCTCAGACCTTTCGCAGACTTGTTCGCCAGTCTTGTCAGTTGGTGTCTCAGCTCATCGGTTGCAAAGCTCGTGAGAAGGCTCGTCCCGCATGAGGAGACGAGAACAACCGGTTGGTTCCCGGACATGGTTTTCTCCTTCCTGGATAGGTGGACAGTCGCGCCGGCCGTTGAAAGGATGAAGGCGGAAGGATGAACCGGAACACTTCAACTCCCTGCGACGCGGCAAGATCGTTCTCACCGTTCAGCCTTCCGCCTTTGAACATCCACTCTAATCGGGGCAATCGTTCTGGAGAAGGGGTACCACGAGTGTTCATTTCCGAATAGTTCGTGGTATAAGTCTTACATGGGGGCTTTTCTGACGAGGCCTCTCGTGGCCAATCCATGGAAAGTCCTGCCTACAGCGGGCATGACGTCTCAGTGCTGGTCGCGCGTTTGGAGGTACAAATGCCAGCAACAGTATAACACGGCGGGTACGCAACCCGTCGCCTATGAGAGTACTTTCCTTGGGGAATCAACGCAAGAGTGAACCTGAGAAACGAACTGGCATGATTCACAGGAGGGGAGTTTCGCGCCGACCATGTTCTTCTGGCGTAAAGGCCCGACACCGCATCGTCTTGTCTCTCCAGGCCGATGGTAAGAGGACACATGGGGTCGACGATCGCGTGCAGGTTAATATGACTCCTTGAAGGGGGTTTTGGGCATGACAATTACCGAGTGGAAAGACCGCTGTCCTACGCTAGCGGAGGCCTTCGGTGCCGACCCTGAAGTGGCGGCACGTGTTGCACCCATGGGAGACGCTATCACGAGCGCGGAAGGGCATAGAGATACTGTGGCGGTTCGATCGGAGAAATGCGCCAGCTTGGTCCAACAGGACAACCCGGGTTGGCTTGCGGCAAAGGCATCGCAGTTCAAACGGGAGAGGGATCCAAGAAACCGCTCAGCCATTCTCGGTGAAGTCAGGGCTTATGGAGAACTACTCTGGGTTTGGCAAAGCGAACATGTGAACGCCTTGTCTGGAGCTGGACCGGACTTCCGAGTCAACGCGGGCGATGCCGAACTCCAGATAGAGGTCAATACTCCCCAGGGCCGCTCCGACAAGGCGCGAACCACGAGACAACTGGGCACAACCACGCAAGACAATGTAACTATTACCTCGTCTGAAATTGCGCCATTCGGGCTGCCAAGACACGATAGACCTCTCGATACTCTCCAGTCAGAATGTATCTCCAAGATTGCCGCGATCAAGATGAAGGAACATCAGTTCGATAGACAGTCCTCGTCCGTTCTTTGGTTGGACTTCAACGACCTACTCCTGTGGCCAACGGGTTTTGATAGCTATCAAGCGCTCCCAGTGTATTTCTGGAAGGACACTCTGACCGCCGGTTGTTTATGGAATGCCTTTTACGCCGAGAAGGGCGATCCTATATTCGACGACCTCAATGTCACAAATGGTCACCCATCTCGGACATACAAGATGGAATATCCAGGTAGGTTTAATGCGGAATCCAAGATTGACTTGGTGATCTGCGATTTGGGCGGAGACAAGATCGTATTTCAAAACCACAATTCAGTAAAGCTAGTCAGCGATTGGGTTTTCCGTTATCTGTTCACGTTATTCGGGTTTAATCTGACGTTGTCCTGGATCGACTGGCCGCATAGGGGGACACTGAAATCAAGGATAACTACGGCTCGCCGTCAATTGAGCCTCTATTTGCGGTGTTTCCGAATGGACTGAGAATATGTGCGATATGAGGAGAAACTTGTCCACTGAGGCTTCTTGCCTTCCAACCGGGCTTTCACCGTCTTTGCCATAGCGACTGTGTTATGAAATCTTGAGAGGAGGCTTAAGCCCTTGCCGAAACAAAGGAAAGTCATCGTGACCGGCGACTACTGTAGGGACACCTTCATCTACGCCAAGAAGTGGAGGAAAAGCCCCATCTATCACTTGGAAGTCTCGGACACGAGTTACGACTGCCACACGATAACTGTACCGGGAGCTGCGGGAGGCCTGATGGCTTATCTAGCTCAAATAGGGGTCTTTGCTGCAACTCCTGACTGCGACAAGCAATTCTTGGCTCCAGGAGTTGGAGAAGCCGCAACGGTGAAAAGAATCCTCATACATTACTTGAAAAGTTACGCAGATGTTGCTGAGAGCTTGTACATTCTTAAGCATTATCGTGAGAACAACAGGTATGTCTGGCGCCTGGACGATGAGAGAGGGTCCTTACGCGGGGGCGGAATCGGAAAATGGGCAGCTGCAGGTCCGCTAGATCTGGACGCCAAAGATACCACGCCCATCGTGGTCATGGATTTCGACCAGGGTTGGCGGAGGAACTGCTGTAATATTGACAGATTGGCAGCTGGTGTCAAGAACCGCCCGTACCTCATACGATGCAGCGATCCTCTAAGAAATGAGTGGAAGGAATTCCGTCACAAGGTCATCCCTAACAAAGAATATCGTCCAGGGTTGTGGATTTGTCTTTCTGAAGATATCGCTGATGGTGCCCTGCGGCAACCCGGTCTGTGGGAGGATTACCGAGACATAATTGTGAACTACTTCAAATCCGTGGAAAATCGTTTGTGGAATGACAAGGAAGGCTGGCTCCATTACATCGTCGTGCGG
>JAVHLK010000104.1 GCA_031082285.1 Desulfomonilaceae bacterium | reverse complement strand
GGAAATGGGTTAAGCTCACGGCGAAATTCAAAGCGTGTCGCTAACACGTGGAGACCGTTGAGAGACTCCGGCGTTTATCGTAAAGACATCGAGTCGTTTTCCCGGTTTCTCAGGGATCTGCGTTACCCCAAACAGTGTGCGGCACATGGGATGCCCCCATTTGAGATTTCGGAGACCAAGGATATGGTATTCGTCAGGGCCAAGTAGCCCGGTCCGGACGCAAAGGACATCGCGGTAAGTATTTCCAGTGGCTCGCTGACGACAAGAGGTGAAAAGAAACGGGAGGACCAGGGAGGAGAAGAACAATTCCTTTACTCGGGAAGGTACTTGGGTCCATTCCGGCGTTCCGTGCGAATGCGGCTCAGGAAGGCTTTCGACAACGTCGAACCGATATCCGGCAAGGGCGTCTTAATGGTATCGCTTCCCAAAGTCAAAGGGGCCGAACATAAAGAGGTCTCCATAGAGGACACTTGACGTCGGGTAAGAGCCTTGTATGGGACTGACCCCAGAAAAAGGAATGCCGAGAGATGTTGTGAGGCCGGAATAAAGACTGATAAGGAGATGGAAACGCAGGGTGTCGATTGCTCAGAGGTGACCCGCTATGGAAGTGTTGATTTCGCTCAAGCATTCATTGCTCATAAGCTTCCTTGTATTCGCTATGATGCTGCTGACGGACTTCGTGGATCATGCCGGCCGCCAACGCATAACAGCCGCCATCCAAGGCGGATGCTTGCGCCAGTACACTCTCGCGTCGTTTCTTGGATCAACGCCTGGATGCCTCGGGGCCTTCATGAATGTGAGCCTCTACCTCCATGGTATCATTTCCTTTGGAGCCATCGTTGGTGGAATGATAGCCACTTCGGGGGATGAGGCTTTTGTCATGCTCGTTCAGTTTCCGAAGGCCGCCCTCGTACTCTTTGCCTTGTTGTTCGTGTGCGGAATCTTTTTTGCGTGGGTCGCAGACAAGATGGTCCTCTTGTTTCATTTGACTCCGTCGGCTTACTGCGCCAAGCAACAATGTGGCTACTGCCGCTCGAGTCGATACGAGAAAAATCACGTAGGTCGAATGTTTTCGAGCGCAGGCATTATCGACAACTTCCGCCGTCCATCCTTAGCACGTCTTTTCGCCGTCACGCTTGCGGCAGGTCTTCCGTGTCTCATCATCCTTGGAAAGATCGGTCCGCCAAGCTGGGACTGGAAACGGATCATCTTTACCACCGTGGGCCTGTGCGCTCTGTTCATCGTCCTGTCGTGTTCTGAACATTATCTCAGGGATCATATTTGGAATCACATAATAAAGGCCCATCTCTTCCGAGTCTTCCTCTGGACTTTCGGGGCTCTCCTTTTCTTTAACACGGGACTTGCGTACTGGAACCTGAATGCCGTGGTCGATCGGCATCCCGGGCTGGTCCTGATCTTCGCCGCCATAGTGGGCCTCATACCGGAGTCGGGACCCCATCTCATATTTGTGATGATGTATGCTCAGGGTCTCATCCCTTTTTCCGTGTTGTTTACAGCCTCATTCGTTCAGGACGGCCATGGGATGCTCCCGGTTTTGTCGTTCAGCATTGGCGACTATCTACTCATCAAAGGCCTGAATCTTGTTTTTGGATTGGCTCTCGGTGGGGCCATTTTTGCCGTGGGATTGTGATACGAGCCGGTTCTCCACATCGGATGCTTATCTTTGACAAATGCCTCCCGGAGATCGTAAAGTATGAATACGGAAATCTGGGGCCTCGTTACACTGAGAGGGGAAAAAGATGGAGGAAACACAAGAAAAATGGATTTGCGCCCACTGCGGGTACACGGCTTCCGGCAAGTTCCTGGGAGATATCTGTCCCGGGTGCGGCCTGACTTATTGGAAATGCGCGGCCTGCGGATACCTCATCACCGCATCGGTCCCGCCGGATGTCTGTCCTGAATGCGGAGAAAAATGCGATTTCGTTAATGTTACTTGTTATATCCCGGAATGCGGAGGACCCGGCAACATCGATCCTCGACTCTGAATCCGGCTTTTCCCAAGGACAAAGCCAACCGCGTGCAGAACGAAAACGCCCATGGATTTACGGTGTGGACCCTTCTCGCCGCAAGGCGTCCAATCACCCTGAGGAGGCGAAGACATGTTGATTCAAGACTGGATGCATAAGCATGTAATCACAGTCGATGTGAACGATACGGTCGACCGGGCTCTGGATCTGTTCCGAGAGCACAACACCAGTATGCTGCCCGTTACGGGCGCGGGCAAGCTATTGGGAATATTGACTCCCCGCGATCTCAAGAGAATCGTCACAACGGGTGATCCTCAGCCGGATTTGAGCTGCGTGCCGGATGATGTTCGTAAGCTCAAGGTGAGCGAAGTAATGAGCAAGAATCCGCTCGCTGTTCCCCCTGATTACACGGTGGAAGAAACCGCGGAAATTTTGTTGGCAAGAAAAATTCCCGGTTGTCCCGTGCTCGACGAACATGGAAACATCGTGGGCATCGTCACCAAGAAGGATCTCTTAGAGGCATTCGTTGTGGGAAGCAGTATCGGAAAGCTGGGAATCCTTTGCGGGTTCCTGGTCAAGGACGAGCCCGACACGATTAGCGACCTGTTCCAAGTCATGCGACGCTATGATGCGCGAGCCTGCTCAATCATGAGTTGCTATGCAAACGCACCTGAAGGCTACCGGTATCTTCAGATCCGCGCTTTCCACATAGACAGGCGAAGACTCCCTCAAATGAAAAAGGAGTTGGAAACCAAGGCAAAGGTTCTTTTCATAGTGGATCGCCGCGAGAACACGCGCGAGGTTTACGAAGGGTCCGAACATCTGATCCCCGACCACTTAGAACGTTGAGGGGCGTATTGAGGGGATTATTGCCGTTTCTCCGCACACGAGTCATTTTCGTTGATGAGAGAGATGGGCAGTGCCCTACGCCATCAGCAATGTGAAGCCGTACATCCCGACAAACGATGCGGTTGCCGCGGTTGCGGCACCGGCTTGGATGAAATCATGACGAGCGCGAGAACATGCCCGACACCGTTCCGAAGATCGACCCCCGAGCAAACACTCGGCCCGGCATCGCGTATGAACCGCGGGACATAGTGTGAAACGACAATGAGCACTGATGAGCAATGCGGAAGAGACGAAACCACTGAGGGCCATGGACTGATACCCTATGGACCCGTACCATCCCGGCGACTGGGACGAAGTATGGGGATAAACAATATCCCGCCAAAGATCTGCACCTATTCTTGTGCCTACTGTCAGGTAGGCCGTACCCTGAAGAAGCATATCGACCGGCAACCCTACTATGATCCCGATCTGATACTGAGAGAAGTCGAACGGAAGATGGAGAAAATCGTACTGATTGGTGAAGCGGTCGATTACCTCACATTTGTTCCGGACGGGGAGCCGACCCTGGATGCAAATCTCGGTCGCGAGATCGATCTACTAAGATCCATCGGCATAAAGATAGGGGTCATTACCAATGCATCTCTCTTGTGGCGCGAGGATGTGGTTGAGGAACTGAGTAGAGCGGATTGGGTTTCGGTGAAAATCGACTCCGTAATGGAGGATTCTTGGAAAAAAATCAATAGGCCCCATGCGAAGTTACGGTTTACGTCGATAATGGATGGGCTGGCCGGGTTTGCCCGCTCTTATGATGGGGAGCTCGCGACTGAAACAATGATGGTCAAAGGCATAAACGATGACGCGGATTCCGCGAATACCTTGTCGGAATTTCTGGCACGCATCCAACCGTCAAGAGCGTATCTGTCCATACCCACGAGACCGCCTGCCGAGGCGTGGGTAAGATTGCCCGCCGAGGCGGACGTAAATCGAGTGTTTCAGATCGTCTCCGGTAAACTTGACCGAGCGGAATTGCTGACCGGTTACGAAGGCAATGCCTTCGTCCAAACCGGTGACGTGAAGACGGACCTATTGGCCGTCACAGCCGTGCATCCCATGAGAGAAGAAGCGGTCCGGGATTTCCTTGCCGGAGCCCATACCGATTGGAGGATGATTGATGACCTGATTCACGACGGACTGATCGCCGAAACGGAGTATGAAGGCCGTCGATTCTACATGAGGCGGTTTCCCGAAACGGGTTGCACCCAAGACTGATCCTCAATGATTGTTGCGATTCAATCGAGACTCGGTCCGAATCCTCCAATGATTGTCTCGCTGAGGGTTTGGGGGGCGTACCCCAAGCTTTCAAGACACGCCCGTCTCGTGTCGAGCATGACGAGATCGATCTTCAGCCGGCACGCAATCAAGAGTGTCACGTGGTTTCATACAACTCATCCAGGGCACTCCGAACGACCATGCTGCTCTTGGAAAGGGCGCTCTGTTCCGTCTGGGATAGATCCAAGGGAAGATCCGCAAGGACTCCTTGACCTCCGATTATCCGGGGTAGAGAAACGGACACGTCGGCTATTCCCGCCACCTGCAGAGCCGGCGTTGTCACGGTGAGCACCGAGCGCTGATCGTGGAGTATCACGTCGACGATCTTTGCCACCGCACTCCCGATCGCATAGTACGTCGCGCCTTTGCCCTCTATGATCGAGTACGCGGCGTTCCTCACCTGATCGTCCACCCGGCCCCGCACATTGTGGTCAAGGACGATGCCCCGAAGCCTGCAGAAGACCTCCAGCGACATTGCGCCCACACTTGCAATGGACCATGTCAACACTTCCGAATCGCCATGCTCTCCCAAAACATACCCATGGACATGGTGGGGATCCACTCCAAGGTAGGATCCCAGGAGAGACCTGAACCGAGCGGTATCGAGCGTGGTACCCGTTCCGATGACTTTTCTCGGGGAGACGTCGAACTCCGCGGCAAAGGTCGCCGTCAGATGCGTCATAATGTCGACGGGATTGGTTGCGACTACCAGGACGGCATCGGCTGCGTTGTTCAGGATACTGGGCACGATTTCCTTGAAGACGCGGGCATTCCGCTCCAGGAGCTCCAAACGGGATTCCCCCGGTTTCTGTGAGACGCCCGCGGCTATGACCACCGCGACGCTCCCTGCAAGATCTCGGTAGTCGCCGCTCCGCACCTTCAGAGGGTACGCGAACGGCACTGCATGAGTTATGTCCATGGCCTCGGCTGCGGCTCGTCGCATGTTCTTGTCGACGAGCACGATTTCCCTTCCGATGCCCTGCATGACCATTGCATACGCCGATGTGGAACCCACAAGTCCGCTCCCTACGATTCCGATCTTCATGAACACCTCCCGGATTCGTCGCCTCAATCAGCGCGGCTCGCTCCCGATCCCGCTCGCTGAATCGTTCAACCGGTGATCGCCGGTCAATCGGTTCCCGAAGGATGAACCGACTCTCGGCAGGAGGTCCGCTACGGCTCACTCCGCCTTCCGACGAACGGTTGACCGCACGCGCGTGGAAGACAGGCGACGGCGATGAATACTTCGTGCCGGTTATCGTTGTAGCATTTTCCGTACCAACGGGAGATGCGAGATAGGAAAAAATGTCGTGCCCGGGAATAGGTCGCAATACGCAGACGGACCTCCCTCACGAGAGAGGACACGTTCTCTTGCAATCGCGGCTTCACCTCACCAGGCAGTGTCACGGCTTCCCTGCCGGACGTGTGAGTAGAGATACCGGCGCGGAGACCGGATCAAGCAGCATCGTTCCCCCACGTACGACATATGCCGAGTCCATGACATGTCCTAGCTTGTGACACGGCAAAATGGGATAACCGTTCGGATCTTTAGGGTATGCCGATTCCGCGTGTCCTAAACGCACGGATCTCCCTCATTGAGACCAGCAGGGAAGTCAGGTCCGGAAGGTGCGCATCACGGGAAAACCCCTCGGATTCTTGGGTGTTTCCACAAGCGGCGGTCATCGATTCCATTACCGGCACGTTACATGCATAAGGACGTTCATTCGTGCTGACCATCGATCTCGGCCCTATGGAGGGACCACACAAATGATGAGAGGAGATTCACAATGACTCAGGCACGTCAAGGCGACACGGTGAAAATCCATTTCACGGGCACGCTTCCTGACGGTGAGGTGTTCGACAGCTCGTTCGAGCGAGATCCCGCGCAGTTCACCATAGGTCAGGGCACCGTAGTACCCGGCATTGAAGAAGCGGTGATCGGAATGGAAGAAGGAGAGAGGAAGATAACGGTTATTCCTCCTGAAAAGGGGTTTGGTAATCCGCGCAGCGAACTTTTGGTGGAAGTGGAGAGGGAGCGGTTCCCGGAAGGATTGAACCCCCAAGTGGGCCAACACCTCCGTTTCTTGAAGAATGACGGTCAGGAAATCATGGCCTCCGTTGTGAACGTCTCCGAATCGTCGGTCGTGGTGGATGCGAACCATCCGCTGTCCGGAAGAGAGATCACTCTGGATATCCTGCTCGTGGAGATCGTCTGAGGTCGCGGTTCATTTCCCGGCCCATAGGTCGCGAGAATACGGGAAGAAATACTGATCTGCTCAACGGGCCGGAGTCTCCCTTCTTCGGGAAAGTCTCCGTGAGGTCGCGTATTTCCGCGGTTTCTACGCCCGACAAGCCGCTCACGGGTCGTACGTTCCGATGGTCAGTCCAAGACTTGGGCTTTCTGACGACTCAACGTCGTTCCTTTTCCGCGCGTGCGGCCGCGGCGTTCCCGGTCGTTCGCTGCACGGGTCCCGATCGGTCATCCTCTCGACCGTTGGAATCCCGCGGAAGAGTCACTCCCGTCGTCGGCCCCGGCAAGTCGAAAGAAGTCGGGGAAAAGAAATCTTCCGGACAAGAAGGACTTTTCGAGCAGGTCAAGAAGTGCATTGACCTGTCATTGGATAATCCCAGGCATCCGAGTCTGCACTCGCACGAATTCGCATCCGAACTGAATCCGTACGGTAGTGATGAAAAGGTCTTTGACGCATATGGCCGGCAGAAGACGCCCGCTGAGTATAGTTATTCTTGGTGTTATGGACCGGAACAGGGGCAGATCACTATAATCACGATGACTTCTCATCCGTGATCCCTGGGAGCCAGTCCCGCAGCAGGCTGGATCAGCCATGCTCTTGGGGCTCTTAGTGTTTCACGGCGTAAATTCGGTGACACATTCTGCTTGCCGATGCGCGGTCGCCTATCGTGCCTCTGCGGTCGAGCCGATGAACGAGAAGTCGGCAATGGTTTCGAACAGGCCGGCAATCTCCTTGAGCAGGCCGAGTCGGTTGCCTCGGAGTTTCTCATCCTCGACCATGACCATCACCGTGTCGAAAAGGGTATCGATGGGGGTCTTGAGTTCCGCGATGACGGTAAGCGCTTCAAAGTAGGCTCCGCTCTGAATCAGCGGTGCACAGCGCTTCTCAACCGATTTGAACGCTGCGAACAGGCTTCGCTCCGCCTCTTCTTGAAAGAGGGCCTCGGCAACCGGCGCGGGTCGCGTGTCCTTGAGGATGTTCACTACCCGTTTGAAACCGATGATGATCGCGTCGAAATCATCGCGCTGTTTCCACTGATTGAGCGCCTCCGCACGCTTGTACGCATCCACGGGGTCGGCGAAGCGAGCACGGACCACGGCCTCCACCACGTCGAGAGCGTAGCCGCGGGTTGTGTGGAAATTCACGAAACGGGTCCTGATAAACTCCATGACCTCAGCTTCCACTTCCTCCCGGGGCCGCGTGCGCTTCTCGTCAAGAAGATCGTCGGCCTCGCGCACCAACCACCCAAGGTCGAGGGGCCGATCCAGGTTGATCAAGATCTGGATGACCCCCAGAGCGTGTCGCCGGAGTGCATACGGATCGGTTCCGCCGGTGGGCGTCAGCCCCACGCCGAAGCAGCCCACGATGGTGTCGATCCTGTCGGCAACGGAAACGATCGAACCCACGATTCCCTCGGGCAGACTGTCGCCCGCGTAAGACGGCAGGTAGTGTTCGCGTACGGCCGTGGAGACCTCCTTGGGCTCTCCGTCCATCTTTGCGTAGTAACTGCCGATAATGCCCTGAAGCTCGGGAAACTCGTACACGATGCCCGTCTCCAGATCGCACTTGCAGAGCAGCGCGGCCCGTTCCACCTGTTGCGTCTTGTCCGGAGCGAGGCGTTCGGCCAATAGCCGCGCCAGGTGCGTGAAACGTTCCACCTTTTCGTACGCGGTTCCCAGCTTCGAATGAAAGGTCACCCCCTTGAGTGCGTCCAGTCGGTCGAAGAGCGGGGTTTTTCTGTCTTCCTGGAAGTAGAACTTCGCGTCCTCGAGTCGGGCCTTCAATACCCTCTGATGTCCCTTGACCGATACCTGCTCATCTTTGACCGGGGTGTTGTTCACCGCGATGAAACGGTTGGTGATGCGACCATCCGCGTCTTGCACCGAAAAGTACCTTTGGTGCTTTTTCATGCATGTGATCAGTATCGAAGCAGGCAACTCGAGAAAGTCGGGCGAGAATTCGCCCATGATGGGATATGGGCTCTCCACCAAGTACGTGACTTCATCCAGCAATTCCGGATCGTCGAAGATGTGCAGACCGTCCCGTGCGGCAAGCGCTTTGACTTGTTCCAGAATGGTTTCCCTCCGTTGCGCGGGATCGATGAACACCCTCTGGGAATGCAACCGGTCTCGCAGGTCGTCCAGAGATGTCACCCGGAACGGTTCCGGGTGGGTGAACCGGTGGCCGCGACTCAGGTTTCCGCTCCGGATATTGCCGAAGTCGAAGGGAACCACCGTTCCCTCATAGAGTGCCGTTATCCAGTGAATCGGCCGAGCAAAGCGAACATCCAGGTCCATCCATCGCATGGTCTTGGGAAACGAGATCTTTTCCAAGAGTGCGGGAATCATTTCACCGAGGACCTCCGGGGTGGGTCGTCCTTTCTCGGCCTTTCGCACCGCGACCTGTTCTCCCTTGCCGGTCTTTACCACATACAGGTCCGAAACATCGACACCCTGACTCTTGGCGAATCCCAATGCCGCTTTGGTCGGCTTGCCGTTCTCGTCATACGCGGAACCGACAGGAGGGCCCGTTTTCTCGATTTCGATGGAGGTTTGCGCAGGCGCAACATCCAGTGCCTGCAGAATCAATCGCCTCGGGGTCGCGAAGACCTCTATCGTGCCGTACCCTATCCTGGCGCCCGCCAATGCGTTGCCCATCAGCTCCTTGAGCGAAGGTATCGCCGATGCCATAAACCCCGCGGGGATCTCTTCGGTTCCGATTTCCAGGAGGAACTCGCCTTTCATTATGCCGACCTGCCTTCCGAGAATTTCTTAAGCAAGGGGAATCCCATAGCCTCTCTCTGCGCCAAATAGGCGGCGGCCGCCTTGCGTGCCAAGTTGCGCACCCGATGGATATACGCGGTGCGTTCCGCCACACTGATGGCGCCCCGCGCATCGAGGAGGTTGAAGACATGAGAGCACTTCAAACAGTAGTCGTATCCCGGCAGGACAAGAGGTTCCTCTGCATCGAGCAGGGCCTCGGCCTCGGTTTCGTACATGGAAAACAGCTTGGTGAGCAAATTCTCGTCGGCTCTGTCGAAATTGTACGTGGATCCTTCCACTTCCGAGCGGTGATGAATGTCGCCGTACGTCACGTCACGGGTCCACTTAAGATCGTACACGCTCTCCACTCCCTGAAGGTACATACAGATCCGTTCGAGACCGTAGGTCAATTCTACGCTCACGGGCTTGAGATCTATCCCGCCGGCCTGCTGAAAATAGGTGAACTGAGTGATCTCCATGCCGTCGAGCCAGACTTCCCATCCCACGCCCCATGCCCCAAGAGTCGGGGATTCCCAATCGTCCTCCACGAAGCGGATGTCGTGAGCTAATGGATCGATCCCAAAAGCCCTCAGAGATTCCAGATAGATTTCCTGAACTTCGAGGGGAGACGGTTTGAGAATGACTTGATACTGATAGTAGTGCTGCAATCGGTTGGGATTCTCGCCGTATCGACCGTCGGTAGGCCTCCTTGACGGCTCCACATAGGCCACATTCCAGGGTTCCGGGCCGAGAACCCTGAGAAATGTTGCGGGATTCATGGTTCCGGCACCCTTTTCCGTGTCGTAGGGTTGCTGAATCACACAGCCCCAATCGGACCAGTACTTGTCCAAAGCGAGTATAAACTCTTGAAAGGTGAGCATATCCCCTGCCTCGCTCAATGATTCTCCATCAATGGAAGAGATGGAAACGGGCTCGCACCGGTTGCCGGAACATTTGACCGATATGGCGTGCAACGGACTGAATCATCCCGGACAACATTGTTTCATGTCGGACACAACAATCGGCAGGCCCGCTATAACCGCCCATGTGTAACACCTGCCGTCGGTCGAGTCAAGGTCTCGTGCGGCGGTTCTCCCAAGCAATTGATTCTCGTCGTCGGACGGCCTATAATAAATGCAGAAATCAATCAAATGCATAATCAGAGGTGTTTGGCTTTATGTTGTCACGTCATGCGGTCATACCGGTACTTGTCGGCCTTCTGATCGTCTTCTCCGCGATGCCTTGTTTCCCGCAGGCGGAGGAGGCCTCCGGCGCCCTGGAGGAGGGAAAGGCGGCGTTGAAGGCCGGCAGGACGAACCAAGCGGTCGAGATCTTCTCGCAGATCATTGCGATCGCTCCGAAAGCGGAGCTGTACTATTATCGAGGTGTTGCTCACGCATCAAACAACACACACGCACCCGCCGTGCGAGATTTGGACAAAGCGATCTCTTTGAAACCAAACGAGCCGTCCTATTACTTGCAACGGGGAATGTCTCTGCATCAGGTTCAGGAATACAGGAAAGCGGTCGACGATTTTGCCAAGGTGCTCGAGTTGGACCCCATGAATCCCTATGCCCTGGCCCACAGGGCACGTGCACGGTTCGCCCTGAATAATCTCGACAAAGCTCTGGACGACGTGACCGAGGCGATTCAGCACGTTCGAGCCAATTCTTCGCTGTACAAGCTACGAGGTGACATATTCTGTGCCGGCGGGACTTACGACCGAGCAATAGCCGACTATGACCGGGCCATTGAACTCAATCCCAACTACCCGGCCGCGTATAACAATCGCGGCACTGCCTTGGCCAATTTGGGCAAGACCAACGACGCGCTCAAAGACCTGATCACCGCTATGGAAGTGGCCGATTCATTACCGTCCTTCGGGCGACTACCGGACTTCGCACCTGATTCATTGAATTGATTTGAGCGGTTCGGCACCCCGCACAGGTTGACTCGACGAGGATTGCATTCGCTACCGTGCGTGAATTGTTGGCTTTTTGGTTGACCGGACCCAGGTCGTTATTGTATGGTGACATATTCGATTTCCGGAGCCAAAGGGGGGCATGCGAGTATGAAACGCGTCGTCGTAAGTGCCAAACAGCTCATTGCCGACATCAGAGACTGCAAACCCGATCGGAAGCTCATGCGTGACTATCGGCTGTCACAGACGGGCCTGATGAATATAAAGAACGAGCTTCTCTCCAGAGGACTGATTTCTCTCAATGAGTTGAAGAACCAAATGGGTTCGGTGAGGACACGGAAAAAAATCAGTGCGGAACGCTTTCTGTACGATTTCCGCCGGCATCCGGACGATTTCCATTTGATGGAGAGATATGGTCTGAAGGCCTATCAGTTGAGGAAAGTGTATCTCAGCTTGATCAAGAGACGCTTGCTGAGCGACTTCGAATATCAGTCCCGTGCCGTGCGTGCCCCCGAGGTGGATGAGGAGCGCAGGCCGGCTCCGGCTTTGGGCCGGGTCGGCGAAACATCGACCATTGTCAGCGTCGTGCAGCAATGCGAAGATCCCGAAGCCGATTTCATCCACAAGTATCGCGATACCCAACTGCCGCCCGACTTTTTCAAGGATTACTCGGGCATATCAATCGGAGGCAGGTCTCCCAGCGATCTTCCCGATCTGGACATCACCCCCGTGGAGGTCGGGCCGAGTTCATCCCCGGGCTCGGAAGGTCGTCGGCGGGCCGTCGTCCAGATCATGGGCGGTAATTCGTGCCCCAACTGCGGAGCACTGACCAACCCTGCCTCACAGGACTCGTGCTTGAGCTGCGGGGTGATTTATGAGAAAGTACATTCCAGACCAAAAGTGGTCTCGGGTGTGATCCGGAACGACGACTGAAGCCGCGAGTCGTGTTTCTTGCGGCGAGAGGTGTACCCACTCGACGTCATCTGCTCCTTCTTCCCGTGTCGATCCACTGTCCGTTCCCCGTTGACGGGAGAGACGATTCGGAACAGAATAGGTGATCCAGGCCGATCACCGACCGATGTTGTAGTGCGCCGGTCGAGGCGATCCCCCTACGGAACACAAGGTCGAGCGAAGGATACGGCGGCACGCCGGTGTCGACGGAGAGGGCCAAAGAGTAGCATCTCGAAGGCATTTTCATATCGGATAGTGGTGTAATGGACAGTCATGCGCAACCATCAGTCGTAATCGTGGGAGGCGGAATAGCAGGCCTTTCCGTTGCCAAGTGCTTGTCGGATAACGGCCTGTCCTGTACTCTCATCGAACGGGAAAACCAACTCGGAGGCCATGTTCGCTCCTGGGCGTGTATGGCAACGGATCGGTGTCTCAGGTGTTTCTGTTGCACGGTCGAGGACTTGATCGATGTGGTGGAATCCTCCGAGCGTGTGTCCGTCCTCACGGGATGTGAACTGGAATCCCTGGAAAGGCCCGGAACGAACTCATTTAGGGTTCAAGTCAGAAACGCAACCAACGGCGACCGCCAACCCGTGGAGGCGGCTGCGGTCGTGATCGCCGCGGGTTTTACCCCTTATGACCCATCGGAAAAGGTCTTCTGGGGGTACGGTGTACATCGGGGAGTGGTGACGCTCCAAGAATTGGACACTCTTGTTCGGCGAGACGATTTGGCCGGTTTTGTCGGAGAATCCGACGAGCCGCTCAAAATGGCGTTCTTCCAGTGCGTTGGATCGAGGGACAGGTCCATCGGAGCGGACTACTGTTCCCAGTACTGCTGCAAGGCCGCGTTGAGGATGGCTCTGAGGCTGCGCAAGGACAAGCCGGACTGGGAGATCACGATCTTCTACATCGATCTCCAGGTTGCCGGTAAGTTTGCGGGATCGCTCTTGTCTCTGGCCGAGGAAAAACAAATCCGGCTGATTCAAGGAGTACCCGGGGAAATCGTACCTCGGGAGGACGGCACGCTGGAAATCTTGAGGGAACACAAGGGCGTCAATGTGAGAGAGATCTACGACAAGATCGTCCTTTCCGTCGGGCAGCATCCGTTGCCGGATGTTTCACGCCTTTCGTCTTTGGCGGGCCTTGAAACTGACCGATTCGGGTTCCTTACCGCGGCGGGGACCCAAGACCCGTGCCGTACACGGGTCGACCGCGTGTACGTGGCCGGAACCGTAGGCGGTCCTAAAGACATCGAGCAGACCGTCGAACACGCGGGTCGGACCGCAGCAGCCGTGCTCGCCGACCTGAACGGATCGGAAAGAACGCAACAATGAACCAGAAACCAGCCGTTTCTTTGAATAGGGACTATATGCCGACGCTCCCCGCGGCTCTCGTGATCGGCGACGGGCAGTCGGGGCTGTTGTCTGCCAAAGCACTGACTGATATTGGGATAGCCGTTACCATGGTCAAGACGAGACCCGACGGCCGGACGCTCCATTGTTCCGCACCGGACTTTGATCGCCAAGGTTTTGAGAAGTCGTTGCGCTCGGTACTCCAAGAGGTCGAGCTTGTGGAGCCGCAAGGCGCAGTGAGTATGCGCCGTATGGGAGACGATTTTGAAGTTCGTTTCGGTGCACGTAACGTACGCACGTTCGGATGCGTGTTTTTCACGTCGGGAGCGGACATGACGACGGTCCCATCGGATCTGCCTGAAGGCGTGGCCGCCGTGTCGCCGGACCGCGTGCCCGCCCCGGGAACGAAGGTCGCCTTCCTCCTCGATTACATCAGCCCGTCCAGTCCTGCGGCCGGCTTGACCGCCATAAGACAAGCGATTGACAACGCCGCATCCGGCGGCGCTTCATTTGTCATCATGAAACATGCACCGGTTGCACATCTGTTTGGCGAAGCGCTCTACGAGGATGCAAAAAGGGCCGGTGTGGAGTTTTACCGCTTCGGGGAAACTCTCCCCACGGTTCGTCCACGGCCAACAGACCCATCGAAAGACTCGGGGATGTGCATCAGCGTGGTCGACGTCGTGGAGCACGGCGATCCTGTTACTTTGGAGGTCGATCGTCTCTTTTATGCCGGCGCGCCTGATGCGTCATCGGTCATGCCTCTTGCGAAAGAAGTCCTGGTCAATGACGTGGATGAAGAGGGCTTTCTGCTGTCTTCAAGCGTTCATTGTCATTCAGGTCGATCGTTTGCCAACGGGGTTTTTGCCGTTGGCGAGTGCACGGGGGAGCTGGATCTGATTCGCACGGCCGCGCAGGCCGCGGCGGCCGCGGCTCGGGCAAGGTCGTGGATGGTACGGGCGTGCGCCCGCAAAGAGGCCGAGGCGGTCAGATTCACCGATGCCTGCATCCGTTGCATGACGTGCCTGCGTCTGTGCCCCCACAATGCGATTTCGTTCGTCGCGGGCGCCGGCCGATCGACGGTTACGGCTTCCGCCGCAGCATGTGAAGAATGCGGCGTGTGCGTGTCGGAATGCCCTCGGCTGGTCCTCGACCTGGTCTTTTTCCCCGAGGCCGCGATCGAGTCGTTCGTCGACGAGGCCTCCCGAATCCACGGCTCCCGGCCGGTGGCGGTGTACGGGTGTCAACGCTCCCCGGGCCGGGCGGCTTCGCGGATCGGACTGCCCCCGGACGTGCTCTTCCTGACCGTGCCGTGCGCGGGACGGATATCGGAATCGGTCCTGTGGGCCACCATGGCCGCCGGGGTTCAGGGAATACTCGTGGTCGGATGCCATCATGGAAATTGTGCGTCCAACAACGGCACGGACTGGGCCGAGGCTCGAGTGACGGCCGCGTTGGAAAAGCTTGGCGTGCCGACCGGGATGCAACCTCCGGTACAGTACGCGAGCGTGGCTGCGAACGAGGAAGCCCGATTCAGTAGGATCGTACGCGATTTTTGCCGGGCCGTGCGCGGAGAAACCACATAGCGGCCGGCCCTGTCCTGAGAAGACGGAAGAATACCGTGATAACGGAAGCGGAGAATTTGATGAGTGCAACAACCAATCCGGATACCCACGATTTGGCAACGGTGATATCGAGAAGGACCGGCGGAGAACACCTCGTTTCATGCCTAACCTGCGGCCAGTGCGTGTCGAGATGCTTTCTGAATGACGGGTATCCCGACATGAATCCCCGCACACTTATTCGCAAAGTGCTCATGGGCAGGGGTCAGGAGATGGTCGACTCCGAGTTCATCTGGGCATGCACCCTCTGCGGCCGATGTACGACCGATTGCCCCAAGGAACTTCAGATGGACGTGATCATCCGTGACCTTCGGGGAGCGGCTCTTCGCCAGGGGAAAGCGCCTCACCGAATCGTGGAGGGCGTGGAAACCGGTCTGAAGATGGGAAATAACGTCGGCATGGATTCCGAAGCGTTTCTTGACACCGTCGAATGGCTCGCGGAAGAAGCCGAGGAAGATGTCGAGGGCCTGGAAGAAGGAGACCTGGCGGTTGAGTTGGACCGGGAGGGCGCGGATCTGCTCTATATCCCCAATCCCAGGGAGTACACCTCCACCCCTGAAATGTTTCAAAGCTATTTGAAGTTCTTCCACTATGCCAAGGCCGATTGGACCATGTCGTCAAAGGTCTTTGACATCACCAACTGGGCCTATTACCTGGGTGACAGGGAAAGCGCGTCGACCATGGTCCGAACCATGGTCGACGAAGCAAGACGTCTCAAAGTCAAGACGCTGGTGTCCACCGAATGCGGTCACGGCTTCAAGATCCTCAGGAAGGATGCCGAACGGTGGCTGGGCGAGCCGCTCGGTTTTGAAGTACTCGGAGTAATTGAGCTCGCCGACAAGTGGCTCCAAGAGGGGCGGTTGTCGGTCGCGCCGGGAGCGCTGGACGCACGGGTAACGCTCCACGATCCATGCAACGTAGGGAGAAAACTCGGGATATTCGAGGAGCCTCGCAGAGTCTTGAAAACCATTGCCGCGGAATTCGTCGAAATGTGGCCGAACCGTAAACAGAGCATCTGCTGCGGGGGCGGCGGCAGTGTGGGCCAAAATACCGACATGGCCAAGAAAAGGCTCGAACACGCGAGGACAAAACGTGACCAGATTCTGCGTACCGGAGCGGACACGCTTGCCACGTGCTGCCAGAATTGCCTGAGTCAGCTCGGCGATTTGCAGAGCCGTTACGAGATGCCGCTCGAGGTGAAATCGGTCATTCAGATGTTGGTCGAGGCTATTGAGGCATAAGAGTCGGGACCGATCCCCGGTTGACGGAATACTTCCGGTGCATGCGAAAGGAAACGCGTTCGACATGTGTTCTCCAAAGTTGGTCGCGCAGCATTATGGTGGTGTTATAGTGGCGCGGTTTGAATTTCGCGGTGATCGTAACCCGGTTCCTCAACGCTCCGACCGACCGCTCC
>JAVHLK010000103.1 GCA_031082285.1 Desulfomonilaceae bacterium | reverse complement strand
GTGCTACTGAAGAGGGTAGTTGCCCGCAACGTATGGTAGCGTCCCGGCGTCTCTGCCGGGCGGGTTCGAGGAAGATACCGGCAGAATGCCGGTGCTACCGAAGAGGGCACTCATCTCAACCGAGTGCGTAGAGGTTTCCGTCGTCACTGCCGAAGTAGACCATATTGCGGTCAACGGTGGGAGCTGAATGGACCGGACCCTGAGTCTCGAATTTCCATCGTTCTTGACCGTTCCGGACGTCGAGCGCGTACAAGTGCCTGTCGGCACTGCCCACGTATACGCTGAAGTAAGCGACGGCAGGGGAGGAGGCCACCGCTCCTTGTGTTTCGACGACCCATTCCCGCCGTCCCGAGTTGAGGTTGACCGCGTAGAGTTTCCCTTCCCGGTTGCCGAAGTAGACCTTTCCGTATCCGACGGCAGGGGAGCATGTCACTCGTGAGTTTGAATCGAAGCGCCACTGTTCTTTGCCTGTTCTCGTGTTCACGGCGTAGACGGTGCCGCCCCAGTTCCCGAAGTAGGCGACCCTATCTGCGAGCGCGACGGATCCGGACACCGGGCCCGACGTTTTGAATCGCCACAGTTCCTCCCCCGATGAGCGGTCTACCGCGTAGACGCATCCGTCAAAGCTTCCGACACAAATCATTCCTCCGGCGATCGACGGAGACGAGGCAACCAATGCAGGCAATTTGCGTCTCCAGAGCAGTTGCCCGCCAGCTGATTCCAGCGCCAAGAGGCTGCCGTCCCAGACGCCCAGATAAACCACTCCGTCGACGATAGCCGGTGAAGACGAGAGGGGGCCGCGGGTGTCGATGTTCCAGATGTCCTTTCCGGAAGCGGCATCGAGCGCGTGGAAACGACCGTCGCAGGTCCCGAAGTGAACCCTTCCTTCGGCCACTGCCGGGGAGGAAGCTATCGGACCCGTCGCCCGGAAGGTCCACAAGAGTGCTCCCGTGAACCTGTCCACGGCATAGAGTCGCCCGTCCCAACCTCCGAAATAGGCCGCACCGTAGGCGATTGCAGGTGAGGACGAGACCCAGCCGTCGGTGGTGAATTTCCACTTCACGCCCGAGAGTGAATGAACTCCTTCGGCATCATATCCGCCGGTCCGTTGGAGGTTGCCCCTGTACAGGGCTATTTCTCCTCCATCCGTTGCGACGAATCGTTCAGGTTCGACGGTCACCAGCCGCCGGTAGTCGAACTCCCCCACCGGCCGTGCGTCCAATGCGTCCGAATGCTCCAGATCGGAGACTATCGTACCGCAGACCGGACACCGATCGGAGATCGCCTCGTCCCTTGCTCCGCACACAGGGCATTCAAAGACATGCGTCGCGGTTTCGGAATCGGGTTTCAGGAGGGCTTCCACATGTGAGGGCTTCAATGCGCCGGTCTTCAGGAGCCTGGTGAGAATGATGGAGAGTGCCGGCGCGGCAAGACGATACTTCTCCATGAGAGCGGCCCGGCCAATTCCGGATTTTACGTCCTCGGCAAATTGCCCGGTCTTGAGAGTTTGCTTGGCCATGACGCGGTCCGTGGAAAGATCGGACGAACTAGCAGATTGCCGACCTGCCGATGCTGTAGTACTTGAAGCCTCGCTCTACCATTTTGTCATGTCTGTACAGATTTCTTCCGTCAAAAATCACGGGCTCCTTCAGCAACTCCCTGATCTTCTCAAAGTCCGGATGTCGGAACTCGTTCCATTCGGTCACAATGACCAGCGCGTCCGCCCCTTCCAGACATTCATAGTTGCCGGGAGCGTATTCAACGGAGTCGCCCAGTATTCGGCCGGCACTTCCCATGGCGACCGGATCGAACGCCCGTACCCGTGCCCCCTTCTCGAGCAAAAGTCGTATCACGTCCAATGACGGGGCCTCCCGGATATCGTCGGTTCTGGGTTTAAAGCTCAGACCCCACAAGGCAAAGAGTCTGCCGGCCAACGTTTCGTTCCCATAGTGGTCCATGATTTTTTGGCAGAAGTGTGCCCGCTGGCCCCTGTTGGCCTCTTGAACCGACTCGAGGATTCTCAGCTGCACGCCGTGCTCCAGGCCCGTCTGGGTAAGGGCTTCGACATCCTTGGGAAAACACGAGCCTCCGTATCCGATTCCCGCGAAGAGGAACTGAGGACCGATGCGCGGATCCGACCCGACCCCCGACCGGACCATCTCGATGTCGGCTCCCACTTTCTCGCAGAGCCTGGCGAGTTCGTTCATGAAAGAAATCTTCGTGGCCAAAAGACCGTTCGATGCGTATTTCGTCATTTCCGAAGAGCACGTGTCCATAACCATGATCGGATTGCCCGTTCGGACGAACGGACCGTACAGTTCTTTGAGGATCTCTCCGACCCGCACATCATCTATTCCTATCACCACGCGGTCCGGCTTGATGCAATCGTCGATCGCGTTGCCTTCCTTGAGAAACTCGGGATTGGAAGCAACGTCAAACGGTTTGTCCGTGACGGAGGCAATGATCTCGCGCACCTTATGGGTGGTTCCGACCGGGACGGTACTCTTGGTAACGATAATCTTATACGTGTTGATTGCCCTGCCGATGTCCTCGGCAACGGCAAACACTTGGCTGAGGTCCGCGCACCCGTTCTCGTCAGGGGGAGTTCCCACTGCGATGAAGATGATGAACGAATTCTCAATGGCGGTCTGCAGGTCCGTGGTGAAATGGAGACGCTTCTCCGCCACATTGCGCACAATCATCTGTTCCAGGCCCGGTTCGTAGATCGGAACCTCTCCTTGAAGAAGCGCTTGAATTTTGGCTTCGTCTATGTCCATGAGGGTTACGTCGTTCCCCATTTCGGCAAAACAGGCTCCCGTCACCAAGCCGACGTAGCCTGTACCAATGACGCCAACACGCATTTGATTTACCTCATATGCAACGATTCAACGGTCTTCGACGCGGCGCGGCGGGAGACCGTCGTGATCATGATCGAGAGTCGGAAGACGGCCGTATCGCCGTTCGCGGAGTATGCCACAGAATTATTGTCATTCTCCAGCAAAATCTTGGGCCTTCATAGGTACGGCCCTCATCATGCGTAGCGTAACTGCACGCCTTCCAGTTCGCGAATGCGATCCCTCAATTCCGCGGCTTTCTCGAACTCCAAGTCCCGGGCGGCCGCGAACATCTGTTCGGTGAGTTCCCGGACAAGTTCGGGAATGTCCTCAGGTGCAACCGTCGTGGTGAGCGTTTCCGGTTCGATCTCCACGGTCACGTAGTCCTGCTCGACAATGGACGTGAGGATATCTTGTATGTTCTTGTGAATGGTGGTCGGGGTGATTCCATGTTCCCGATTGAATTCCATTTGCAGCGCTCTCCTGCGACCGGTTTCTTCGATGGCCGTGCGGATCGAATCGGTCACGCGGTCCGCGTAGAACAGTACGGTCCCGTCCACATTCCGGGCGGCTCGGCCGGCCGTCTGGATGAGGGAACGTTCCGAGCGAAGAAATCCCTCCTTGTCGGCATCCAAGATGGCAACAAGGGAGACCTCCGGTATGTCGAGTCCTTCTCGGAGGAGATTGATCCCGATGAGGACGTCGAACTCACCCAGACGCAGATCCCGTATGATCTCCATTCGTTCGATGGTCTTGATCTCCGAATGGAGATACTTCACTCGTATGCCCAAACCGCCGTAGTACTCCGTGAGATCTTCGGCCATCTTCTTGGTCAGGGTCGTCACCAGCACACGGTGATCCATTTCGACCCGTCTGCGGATCTCATGAAGAAGATCGTCGACCTGATCCGAAGCGGGTCGAAGTTCAATGACGGGGTCGGTCAGACCGGTCGGGCGTATAATCTGTTCCACGACACGATCACCGGCCTTTTCCAACTCATATGAGCCCGGAGTGGCCGAGACATAGATCGCCTGGTTCACATGCGCCTCGAATTCCTCGAACTGGAGCGGCCGATTGTCCAGGGCACTGGGGAGTCTGAAACCGTACTCCACCAGAGTCGTTTTCCGGGCACGGTCCCCACGGAACATTCCCCTGAGCTGGGGAATCGCCACGTGCGATTCATCGATGAAGAACAGCGAGTCCTTGGGGAAGTACTCCAGGAGGGTAGGGGGCGGTTCGCCCTCGTTGCGCCCCGTCAAGTATCGGGAATAGTTCTCGATCCCGTTGCAGTAGCCCATTTCCTTGAGCATTTCCACGTCGAATCTGGTCCGTTCCTCTATCCGCTGCGCTTCGATATACCGGTTCGTTGAGCGAAAACGTTCAACCCGGTCCTTCATCTCTTCGAGAATCAAGTCCGCGGAATTGATCAGCCTCGATCTCTCGGTCACGTAGTGACTCGCGGGGTAGATGGCAACCTTGTTCAAGGGCCTGATCACCTTGCCTCGCAACGGGTCGATTTCGTAAACCGCGTCCACCGTGTCGCCAAAGAATTCGATTCGCACCGCCACCGATTCCTCATACGCGGGGAAAACTTCGACCACATCCCCTCTGACGCGGAACGTACCTCGGTGAAAATCGATATCGTTACGTTCGTACTGGATCTCCACGAGCTTTCTCAGCACCTCGTCTCGATCGCTCTCCTGCTGCTCGATCAGGTGCACCAGCATATTCTGGTACGCTTCCGGAGATCCGAGACCGTAGATGCAGGAAACGGACGCAACGATGATGACGTCGTTGCGTTCCAGAAGCGATCGTGTGGCTGAGTGGCGCATCTTGTCGATCGCCTCGTTGATGCTCGAGTCCTTCTCTATGTACGTGTCGCTTTGGGGAATGTACGCTTCCGGCTGGTAATAGTCATAGTATGAGACGAAATATTCGACCGCGTTCCCCGGAAACAAAGCCCTAAATTCTCCAAACAGCTGAGCGGCGAGTGTCTTGTTGGGGGCGAGTACCAACGCTGGTTTGCCGGCACCCGCGATGACGTTGGCCATGGTGTACGTCTTGCCCGAACCCGTCACCCCCAACAAGACCTGGTGTCGAGCGCCGTCCCGGACTCCCTGCAGAAGTTGCCCGATGGCTGCAGGCTGATCGCCTTGCGGGACATAATCCGATACGAGTTTGAATTGGGTCATCGAAATCGGCCTCTTGCGGATCGGGCGTTGGCTGCTGCTCACCGCTGCAACCCCTCTCCCAGCTCCGGGTCGATTATCCTGAGAGATCCATGGATCTTGCGAATGACTTCCGCAAGGTTCTTGAACCCCTCGAGACGATCGGAAATGATCAGCAGCAGGAAACGGTCCTTCGCGACATAGTACTGGACGAGTTGGACAACGCGAATCCCCTTGCGGTTCTCGAATGAGCAAATCAGATAGCCTTGTGAGCCCGGAAGACCCGCCAGTTTCCCCTCTTCCAGGATCTCGACGTCTTTCGTCTCTTCCTTGAGTTTCGTCTTGAAGGCGTGCAGCAGGACCTTTGCGTCGGCCACCGTTTTGCGGGGCCGCTCTTCAACGAGTATGCGTATACTGAAGCTCACCTTGGGATGATAAATCGTCACCCCCCGGCCCGCCTCGGGTTCGGATACCGTCATGGTTGCCGGATAGTCCAGGATGAACCGTCTTGACGAGTCCGTATACTGCTTGAATCCGGGCTCAACGGACCAACCGTCGCCCGGAAGGACCAGTGAGGCGACGACCGACACGATGAGAAGAAAAGCCGTGAGAATTATTCGTTGCAGCATGGCCCGTATGTTCTTTCTTGGCGAACCGGGGTTACCTATCGGCCGCATCCGCGGAAGGTTTTGGCGTCTCCGCTTCGGTGATTGCTTCGCCCAAAGTCCTTGCGCTTTTGTACACGGCTTCCTCCACTCCTCGTTGCACCCTGTCGTGGAACCACCGTGCAGGTTCCGATTCGTTGAATTCGGCCAGTTCATTCAGTTCCTTGTCGTTCAAGTCACGCAGAGTTCGCGCGTATGCGGCCATGGCCAGTCCCCCCATGTAATCGTCCGCGGCCTGTGCCTTTTCCACCAAGTACCTGAGTTGGTCTCGGATTCTCTCCGCCTCGGAATGCCCCCGGTCGAGGAACCCGTCGGCAAGTCCGTTCACCATTTGGTCCAGTAGCCGGAAGTTCGCCCGGGTCACACGTTGGGCGTCGATGATTCTTTCGAGGACGTCCGCCCGAGGCCTGGGTAACGACGCCACAATGTGGCGCCCTTCCCTCACTTCCTGGATGGAGGAGGGGATCAACGCATTGCCCTGGAGTCGTCCAACCTTGCGGCCCAGCCTTGACCGATAGAAATCTAATACCTTGTACAACGCGTCGCGGTTCAAATCCAGCTTGATCGCGTACCGGACCTTGGACGCAAGTGGGTGCTCTCTCGCAGCCTTTTCCAGGAACCGGTCGACCTCCTTTCTGGTCTTCCCGCTCGAAAAAGCGTCATCAGGGACCGCGGCCGCCATGGCCGAGGTCAACGTGTCAAGCTGTTTCGAAACACCGGAAAGGGTCAGCACCTCGTCGATCGAACGGTCGACGTCGTCGCATCCCGCGGGAGACGTGAGAAACACGGTGCACAAACCGAATGCAACTACCAACGCAATGCAGGCAAGATCCAATCTCTTCATTCAATCTCCGTGGAGGGTGTCATGGTGTGCCCGAGGGACCGGATCCACATTCCTAGTACTCCGTGGCACAATTACGCTCACAGTTTCCTCTTGAACTGTCGAGATTGCCATCCCGCGTTCCGCGCGGGACCCTCGCAATGACAACCTCGAAGATGTCTTTGCGAGGAGCCCTGCGACGAAGCAATCTCAGCGCGGAAGAATCTGTAACCGCGTTTACGCCGCGCAGTACCAGCCATGAAAGGTCTTCAGTGATCGTCCGTTTGCCTTATCAGAGTTCGTGAAATTCGCCCGGAACTTCTCTCAGCTGGCCGTCGGGCGTAACGGTGACCAGCGTGACCGTGGCCGTCACCAGATAATCTCTGGGTTCGCCTTTCTTGATGATGATCTGTTTCACGACGATCCGGTACCGCGTGGTATGTTCGACCCACGATCGTACCACCAGGTTGTCGCCTAACCTGGCCGGAGCGTGGAACACCATCTCTATCTTATGGACCATGAAGAGGAATCCTCGTTCATGATAGTCCTCGACTTTGGCAAGTCTTTCGGCGACGTATTCTGTGCGGGCGCGCTCCAAGTATTTCAAGTAGTTGGCATGGTACACGACCCCCATACAGTCGGTGTCTTCGTAGTATACCTTGCACTCGAATTGGAGCTCGGTTGGAGCAACGGCCTTCTTTCCGGGAACGCTGGTCTGGTCGGCCACTCTGCAAACCCCTTGTCGGCTGATTCATTCCACCGGAGCGGGTCGGCCTGCGTCACTAACCGCCTCTCCCGTTCCGGTGAGTCGATTATCGTATCACATTGTCTTCCATCAGGGAACGGATGCAGATCGAGGGATGGCGGGCAGGAGCACCGCCTGATGACGTCCATTATGTCGTCGACGGAACAACGAGGCTATCTCGGAGCGACAAATGCAAGGCCGGACCGAAGGCCGAGAGTACGAAGAAGGCATGTTGAGAGGTTTTCATCGGCGCTCCAGTCTACCGACGGACAGGACGGCCGCCATGAGAATCCCGATGCAGCTCCACGCGAATACGTCCCCGAATCGCGTGTAAAATGTCCGTCCTTCGGATGTAATGGGAACCTGAGCGACGATGGTGCCTTCGTCTTCCAGGGCGATGCTCTCCACAATGCGTCCTGCAGGGTCGACGACTGCACTGATTCCTGTGTTGGCGGCGCGCATGAGCCATACCCGGTTCTCGATACTGCGAATGCGGGCCATGGCCAGATGCTGGTACGGTGCAGCACTCCGGCCGAACCATCCGTCATTGGTAATGTTGACCAACATGCGGGCCCCATTGTTCACGGCCAATCTGCTCAGCTCCGGAAAGATCGCTTCGTAGCAGATCAGCACGCTGAATGGAGGACAGCCGTTCACGTGCATCACCGTCATGATCTCTCCGGCAGAATAGTCGGCTTCCCTCGCGGCGATTCCCGGACCCAAAGGGAGCAGCCATGTCAGAGGCATGTACTCGCCGAACGGCACCAGATGTATCTTGTCGTATCGGTCGCGGACCTTGTTTCCGTCAAGCAGGAACGCACTGTTAAAGAAACTCATCCTCCCGTTTGCACGCTTGAACGATGGGGCGCCCACGAGCATGGGTACCCCGAGCTTCTCGGAAATCATGCCGGCGTTTCTCCAGTCCGAGTCCGCTCCGCCGAAGAGGACCGGAACGCTGGTTTCCGGCCACACGAGAAGCCGCGCGCCCTTTTTGAGTGCGATTTGACCGAGCTTCTCGTAGATGAGGAAGGTATACGGCCGAGCAGCCTCGGCCCATTTCACGTCTTGGGAGATATTCCCCTGCAATATGCCGATGGGAATTGAGCGATCGGGACCGTCGGTACGCGAGAAATGCTTCAAGCTCAAGTACCCGTACCCGAGGGTGATAGCCAGCAGTATGGCCGCCACTGCGGGAATTCGCCATGGAATGCGCTGCCGTGCAATTGCCGAGTTCAGCAAATGCCAGAGCGCGACATTGACCGCGACGATGAGAAACGATACGCCGTATATCCCGGTGACATCGGCGACTTGGACAAGAACCGGACGGCCTGTTTGTGAATACCCGATCAGGTCCCAAGGGAAACCGGTCAACATCGTAGCACGAGCGTATTCAACCGCAACCCACGCAAACGGTGCAAAAACAAACGGGCTCATGCCCTGTTTGTTGAGCACGGCCAGGAACAGGGCAAAAACCGCCGGAAACATGGCGAGCACGATGACCATGCCCGCGAAGATGACCACGGCGGTAATGGAGGCGAATTGGCCGTGCATGACGAGCGTTCCGAAAACCCATCTGACGTCGAGGAGGAAAAAGGCAAGTCCAAATGATGCGCCGTAAAGCGCGGCCCGAGCGAGATGTCTTTCATGGCTCAGGGCCCGGAACAGAGGAATGAACGCCGCCCAGGCGGCGAAGTCAAGGCGGCAAGGAGGGAAGGAGAGGGAGAGCAGCACACCGCCGCCGGCTGACGCGATCAGACCGGATATCATGGAACCGGTTCGGGTAAGCACGCTGAGGAATCGGCCTCGTGCACGGATCCAACGGTGACCAGAACCCTGGTGATCCTTTTCTGGTCGCCTCCCTTGATCTTCATACAGAGCCCCCTGAAGTTCAACTCTTCACCTTTCACCGGAACCTTTCCCAGCAAATGTATGATGAATCCGCCGAGCGTATCGTAACCTCCTCTGGGAAGGGCAACGTGAAACCGTTCCTCAAAGTCGTCCAGGTTGGCTCGGGCACTCACAAGCACCGAACCGTCTTCCTGAGGTACGAAGACATCCTCCTCCATATCGTGTTCATCGCGGATCTCACCGATTATTTCCTCTATGATGTCTTCAATGGTCACGATACCCGAGGTGCCGCCGTACTCGTCCACTACCACTGCGAGGTGAGACTTCATGCTTCGCAGTTCTTTGAGGAGATCGTTGATGCGCTTGGTCTCGGGAACGAAATAGGGTGTGCGGCTAATCTTTTCCACGCTGAATTGGCCCCCTCCGTTAAGCCATAAGGGAAGCAAATCCTTAGCGTTTAAGATGCCGATAATCTGATCGAGATTATCCTGGTAGACGGGGATCCGAGAATGGCCCGACTCGATAACGGTGTGAAGAACTTGCTCGATTCCGCAGTTTGCGGGAACCGCCACAATGTGGGTACGAGGGATCATGATCTCACGGGCGACGGTTTCCTTCAACTCGAAGATTCCGTCAATCATAAGACCTTCGTCTTGATCTATGAGCCCGCGTTCTTCACTTTCGTCAATGACTTGTTGAATGTCCGTCTTTGAAATAGGCTCCCGTCCGATCTTGCTCCTTAACCAGCGGAAAAGGATTCCTTGTTTCTCAGACTGTGGTTCCTCCAAGGAAACGAACACCCCCTTTTTTCCATTCTTGCCGTCCGGTAATGGTGACCATTATCCGGCATCGCGATCGTGCAAGAACCGGTATTTTCATTCATTCACATAGCAACGACCAAGTGCCGTGTCAAGAGGTTGCAGCCCGATTCCGAGGAATCGTTCCGGGGGACGCGAAATTGTGTTGACAGACGCCCCGGTCCGTGTTAGCGACCGATGCACTGTTGGATTGCTTGGTACAGCGTCGCGTAAGTTCGGTCAAGTACTTTGGATCGTTTAAGATTGCCCTGATCTGCGCCCTTGCAATGAGACCCTCGTGAATGCCTTTACGAGGAGTGAAATCCCGCGCAGAACGCGGGAGAGCGATCTCGGCTCGCGGAACTACCTCATCGATCTTATGCCGCCGGTTACCGGGCCTTTCGTGTGCAGCTGAGGAGGATAAAGTGGGGTTTGTGCGTTGCTCCGGGAACTGTTCCCGGATCTTGGTGTTCCTCTTGGTCGTCTGCAACTCTCACCCCGGCTTCGCATGGGACAACGCAGCCCGATCCGGCTCAATTGTACCGCAGTACTGTGTCGTCGGCCTACCCCATGTGAGTCCGGTCGTCACGGATCGGTTCAATCTCACGGCTCCCGCGCCGCTCTTTCCGCCGTATCGTGACTACCATGTGAAACTTGCATACGGGAGCACCTTCGGTACGTCCACCCAACTCGATTATGCGACCTTGGAATTGAGCAAGTCGCTCACGCGCTATCCGGCTCTCACCATCTTCGGGCCGGCCGTGGCCGAGGTGCAGGTGGCGGTATTGGCTTCCTACGTCTTGTATCACGAAGGTACCATCGAGAAGCTCAAACGACTGGATTTCCAGGACGGGTACGAGATCGCGTGGCTCCCCAAGGGCAAATTCACGTTTCCCACGGGTGTCTTTGGGATCTCGCCGTACTTGGAGAGCGGTGCCGGACTGGGTTACGTCTCGGAGACATACCGTAATTCCGGATCTCGATGGAACTGGTCCTTCGTAAACGGTTGCGGCCTGGAGAAGTGCTTGCCCGGTCAGGGGAAAGTGTCCCTGGGCGTCCAATGGAGACACATGTGCAACGGGAACATGTGGGGAAGGGGCGACGAACTTCACAACTCCAACTCAGGTACCGACATGATCCAAGGATTGGCCTCTTTTCTGCAGCCTTTCTGAAGGCCTGAGGCCGTTGTTCGCGGGAGCAGTCCGACTCGACCGAATCTTCTCTTGTATGGTTCACACGTACCGTATGAAGGAACCCCCGTAACCCCCATAGGCGCTAATTTAGGCAGACAATGCGTCTCGCCCGGCCTTGGAAGACGGGTCTACTCTCATGCAGTCCCTCCGGGACGCAGATCCTTACAAGCCCCGAAGGGGCGGCCGAAAGTAGCCCGGTACTTCAGTGCCGGGCAGAGAGCGGCTGTGGTGCCGATAACGCTTATGTTAGCGCCTATGCCCGTAACCCCCTCATTTGCATGGTCTGAGTCAAGTATCGCGCTCGGAAAGGCCGAAGCGCCTCATGTTCGATAAGAAAATTGGTCGGTTGCCTCAGACCGACGACCCGCCGGTCCTCGCGAAAGCGGATTCCTGGTTGACAAATAGCGTGAGATAATAGAAGATTAACCGGTTGCGCCGAAAAAGACTCATCGCACGCAAAAGTGTTTCCCGGCTCACGCATTACACTTTGTTACGGCTCAGGGGCGGTCCGCGACGGACCCCGGGAGCGTCATCCACTCCGATCGGCGGCCCGGCCTGCCGAGAAACCGCGGAGTACCTCCTATGAGCCGCGGTGCGATAGGTGCAAATCATCCAAAATGCCATAGGTATCGTCCCGCTGGACGATCGTCCGAGCGGTTTCCGGGCTGCACATCCATGGGATGGCGGTACGGTGCGTATGGCATCGAAAATAATACCCGAGAACCTAGACGGAGGTAGTCCATGGGTGATGAAGAGCGAAGAATCCTGGTGGTCGGAGGCGGGATCAGCGGCATGACCGCTGCCGTGGAGGCTGCCGAAACGGGGGCGGAAGTGGTTATTGTGGAAAAGAACCCCTATCTCGGCGGGCGGGTGGCCTCGCTGAACGAGTACTTTCCCAAACTGTGTCCGCCTACGTGCGGTCTGGAGATAAATTTCAGGCGCATCAAACAGAATCCCAACATTCGTTTTCACACGCTCGCGGAAGTCGAGTCAATCTCCGGTTCTCCCGGTGATTACGAAGTGACCGTCAAGATAAATCCGCGCTACGTCAACGACAACTGCACCGTGTGCGGCAAGTGCGGAGAGGTGTGTGAGACGGAAATCCCCAACCTCGTAAACTACGGGATGGATAAGGTGAAGGCGGCCTATTTGCCTCATCCGATGGCGTTTCCGTTCCAGTACGTACTGGCGCCGGAGATCATCGGTACGCCCGAAGCTCAGAAATGTGCGGACGCGTGCGAGTACAGCGCGATCAACTTGGAAATGGAGGCCCGGACGTTGACGTACAAGGTGGGCGCCGTGGTTTGGGCCACCGGCTGGGCCCCATACGAAGCCGCGAACATCGACTACCTGGGTTTCGGCAGGATACCCAACGTCATTACAAGCGTGATGTTCGAGCGACTGGCTGCTCCCAACGGACCCACCGGGGGAAAGATCCTTCGGCCGTCCGACGGTAAAGAGGTCCAGAGCGTGGCGTTTGTTCAGTGCGCCGGGTCCAGGGACGAAAATCACTTGCCTTACTGCTCGGGGGTCTGTTGTCTGGCTTCCCTGAAGCAGGCCACGTATGTGCGGGATCGCCTGCCCCAGAGCAAAGCGTACATCTATTACATCGACGTGCGTGCCATGGGCAAGTATGAAGACTTCTACACAAAGGTGGATGCAGACGAGAACGTAACCCTTACGAAGAGCAAGATCGCCCGCATCTCCGAGGATCCGGAAACGGGCGGCGTGCTCCTGGAAGGGGAAGACATAAGTCAGGGATCTCTCGTGAAACAGGTGGCGGACATGGCGGTGCTTGCGGTGGGAATGGTACCGGGAACCGCGGTCGCAAAGCCTAATCTCGATATGGAATATGATGACTTCGGTTTTGTGACTTCATCCGGTGCCTCGGGAATCGTGCCGGCAGGATGCGTCAAAGCGCCCATGGAGGTTGCCGCATCCGTGCAAGACTCGACGGCTGCAGCACTGATAGCTATACAGCGGACGATGGGGAGGTGATGTTTATGGATCAGAAAATCGGTGTATATATATGTTCCGGCTGCGGTATCGGAGAATCCATAGACGTGGACGCCCTTTCCGCAGTTGCCGAAGAGTTCGGCCCGGCCAAGTGCGAAACGAATGCCGTGTTGTGCAGTCAGGAAGGGATCGATCTGATTCGCAAGGATATTGACTCCGGCGAGGTCAACTGTGTGGTCGCGGCCGCGTGCTCGGGAAGAGTCAAGACGGAAGAATTCTCATTCGATCAGATGACGACGATCACCGAGCGTGTCAATCTCAGAGAACACGTCGCCTGGTGTCAGCCCGCGGGTGAGGAGGACACGCAGATGTTGGCCGAGGACTATCTGCGAATGGGCATAGTCAAGGTCCGGAAATCCAAGTTGCCCACTCCTTTCATAGAGGAGACGGACAGGACGGTGCTCGTCATCGGAGGCGGTGCGGCCGGTTTGCAGGCTTCTCTGGATGCCGCCGCGGCGGGGCGATCCGTGCTGCTGGTGGAGAAAGAGGCTCAGCTGGGCGGCTATATGGCCAAATGGCACAAGTCCACTCCAACCGGACCGTCCTATCAGGAACTCGCTGACATCACGATTCAGGAGACCATAGAGAAGGTTCAGGCTGAGTCAAACATCACGATCAAGACCGGAACGACCATTGAAAAGATCGCCGGCGCTCCGGGGATGTTCGACGTGACGCTCGCCAATGGCGGTGGAACACAACGGGTCGGTTCCATTGTAATGGCCGCAGGATGGAAGCCGTACGATCCGGAAAAGTTGGAGCACCTTTCGTACGGGAAATTCCCGGATGTGATTACCAGCGTGCAGCTGGAAGAGATGGCCAAAGCAGGCAAGATCACCTGCCCGTCCGATGGATCGGAGCCGTCCGTAGTGGCGTTCATCCAATGCGCCGGATCACGGGATCCCGATCATCTTCCCTATTGCAGCGCGGTCTGCTGCCGCGTGTCGCTCAAGCAGGCAGTATATGTGAAAGAGCAAAACGAAGAGAACAAGGTCTTCGTGTTCTACAAGGATATACGATCCCCGGAACAGTTGGAGGAGTTCTACAAGAAAGTGCAGAAGGACGGGACCGTTTTCGTGAAGACGGACACGTCGAAGGTGGCCATAGGCGAGGGGTCTGAGCGCAAACTCAGTGTCGAGGCCATGGACGAACTTCTCGGCGAGCCGGTGCAAGTGGAAGCCGACCTGGTGGTGCTTGCTGTTGGGATGCAGCCCGCGGTGCTGGACGACCCGATTCTGAACCTGGAGTATCGCCAGGGCCCCGCGTTGCCGGAACTGAAGTACGGCTTCCCTGATTCGCACTTTGTCTGCTTTCCCTACGAGACACGGCGGACGGGCATCTACGCCGCGGGGTGCGTCAGACAGCCCATGACCTACACAAGAGCCGGAAACGACGGGACCGGTGCCGCGCTCAAGGCCATCCAGGCCGCGGAACTCATCGCGCAGGGCCGCGCGGTGCATCCGAGGACCGGAGACATGTCCTACCCGGAGCTCCACATCACGCGATGCACGCAGTGCAAGCGGTGTACGGAAGAGTGTCCGGTGGGAATGTACAATGAGGACGTGAAAGGAACGCCCCTGCCTCATCCGACCCGGTGCCGCAGATGCGGCATTTGCATGGGTTCCTGTCCGGAGCGTATCATCTCTTTCAACAACTACTCGGTGGACATGATCGGTTCCATGATAAAGTCGATCCACGTTCCCGACGAGTATGATGAGAAACCGCGGATTATCGGACTCATTTGCGAGAACGATTCATTCCCGGCTCTCGATATGGCGGGGCTTCACAGGCTCCAGTATCCGCCGTGGGTACGCTTCATACCCCTGCGCTGTCTGGGTTCCCTCAACCTGATCTGGATAGCCGATGCTCTTTCAAAGGGGATAGACGGCGTGCTCCTCTTCGGTTGTCGGTACGGCGATGATTACCAGTGCCACTTCATCCAGGGCAGCGAACTGGCCAACACCAGGATGGACAAGATTAAGGAGACGTTGGATAGGCTGATGCTCGAGTCCGATCGTATCAGAGTGGAGCAGTTGGCCATCGACGATTATCACAAGATACCGGGCATTGTCGAAGAGTTCAGCGAGACGCTCGAGGGGCTTGGTCCCAACCCGTACAAAGGGTTCTAGTGCTCCTCGGCAGGACGGACCATGCAGTATCCCGGGCAGCGCCCGGGGTCGACGGAAAATCCCCCCTGCCTCCCTTTACGAAAGGGCGCAAGGGGGATTCCCGGCTCCCAAACCGGCCGTCGCGGCAAGACGCGGCACCCGGCAAGAACTAAGAAGCCCGAGTTTCGGACAGAAATGACGGCAACAGCTATAGAGCAGCGAAGGAAGAGTAATGGAAGCTAAAACACCTTTTCTGGAAGTGAGCGACGCGATCGTTTTTTCCGGAGCCGAAACACTGTACTGGTGCATGCAGTGCGGCCTGTGCACCGGCACGTGCCCGTGGAGATTGGTCCCGGGTGCGGCTTCAGAGGAATTCAACGTACGGATGGTACAGCGCCTGGGGCAACTGGGACTGGAGGGTTTCGAGTCGGAAAACTGCCTGTTCGCGTGTACCACGTGCCGGGCCTGTGTGAATCGGTGCCCGAGAGGCGTCGACATCATCGGTAATATCAGAGGCATGCGCAGCATGCTGGCCGAAGTGGGAACCATTCCGCCCAGCCTGAAGCCCATTGCCGGAACACTGCACTCCCAGGGAAATCCATGGTCGGGCGAGAGAGACAAACGCGGCGAGTGGATGAAGGGTATCGACGTGCCCGTTTTCTCCGAGGACACGGAGTATTTCCTCTCCGTGTGTTGCACGTCGTGCTACGACGTGAGGAGCCAAAAGATTGCGCGTTCCGTGGTCAAGGCACTTCAGGCTGCGGGGATCAGCTTCGGCATTATCGGCAATGAGGAAAGCTGCTGTGGAGAGTCAATCCGCAAGGTCGGCGATGAAGAACTTTTCCAGAAGCTGGCTCAGTCGAATATAGACCTGTACAACGGCAAAGGCGTCAAGAAGATCATCGTCACATCTCCGCACTGCCTGTACACGTTTAAGAATGAGTACCCCGAGCTGGGAGGCGAGTACGAAGTGTATCACTACACGGAAGTAATCTCCCAGGCGATCGCGGACGGCAAACTGACTCTCTCCGGGGACGCGGTGGGGCCGATCGCGATGCACGATCCGTGCTACCTCGGCCGTCACAGCGAGGTATACGACTCGCCTCGAAACATCATGGCCGCCATGCCGGGTTCGGAGGTCAGGGAACTGTCCAGGCACCATGCGAACAGCTTGTGCTGTGGCGGTGGAGGCGGTCGGGTGTGGATGGAAACGCCCGCGGGTGAACGCTTTGCCGAGCTCAGGATCGCCGAAGCCCTGGAAGCGGGCGCCAAGACTCTTGTCACCTCTTGCCCGTACTGCATCACCATGCTGGAAGACTCCTGCAACGTGATGGGCAAGTC
>JAVHLK010000102.1 GCA_031082285.1 Desulfomonilaceae bacterium | reverse complement strand
CTATCTTCTTCTTTTCCTGGGCCTGAGCATTGGTCACGGCAGCCGTCGCGAATGCGAAAGCCACCCAAATGGCCAAGAAAACAACACAAAACCTTTTCATCTGGTCAACCTCCTGAGGAACGAATCTGTGCCTGTTGACAGTTACCTACCCTGTTTGCCAAATGGTGTCCGGATCTACTTCGTGAGAGACCACCTCCCTTCGCGTGTCTCGTCGGCCGGTCGGGGCGACCGTATCAAGACCAAGACCCGCCGGCACGTAAGCTGCGAAAGCTTCCCCGCATACTTCATTTCTTGGGCCCCGGCATGGGGGCGGAGAGGGACATGCCTCTCCCAAGTCGAGCTTCGGGTCCCGGGAGATCATCCCCACCCGACCTCCCGGGCGATGCCGCGGCAGGTTCGACACCGGAAAGGCACGTTCCTGCTTTGTTCTGAATGTGTGGACATTGATACGAACCTGCAACCATTGGGCGAAAGCTGCAGCGCGTAACGGCTGACAAGGCGGGCCATGCGGACGGAGAGAACCGACATGGGTCGAGCAGAGAAGCATTCTCGGCACGGTCACGTACCTTGTTATTCGGCCGCAGCTGTGGAATGGATAATTGGTCTGACCATACTATATGCTGAGAAGTTGTCAAGCATTTTGTTTGATCGCTTGACAAAAAACTTGACAGAACCGTTGAAATGCCGTACGAACTCTTGTATGAGCATCAAAGAAGATCCACCCCCAGGCTCCGTCTTCAGCACCATTCGTATGGAGCGTGTGGCCGAGAAAGTCGCTAAACAGATCCGAAAGGCCATCAGTGACGGCGTATTCAGAATGGGGGATCGCCTCCCGTCCGAGCGCGAACTTGCCGAACAGATGGCCGTGAGCCGACCTTCGGTGCGGGAAGCCATCCAGATGCTCGAACTCCGGGGGATGCTGGAGACAATTCACGGCGGCGGGTCCGTCGTGAGAAACATCGCGGAACAAGACATTCAGAAACCCATCGAAGCGTTCCTGAAGGAAGACAGACAACGTGTCCTCGAATTGACCGAAGTGCGCGCCGCCATGGAAGCATGGGCAGCGAGACAGGCCGCAATCAGCCGCACCGACGAGGAAATGGAGCGCATTCTCGGCTATCTGATCGAAATGGAACAGGACTTCGAAGTCGGACGAATACGACCCGAGGTCGATTTCAAGTTCCACACCGAAATCGCAGCCGCGACTCACAACACCATATTCGTTCATTTGATGGACAGCATCTATCATCTGCTCAATTACTCGGTCAAAATCCACAGGGAAGAAGTCTTTGCCACGCGGAAAGGCCAGGAAACCATACTGAATCACCACAGGAAGATTTACCAAGCCATCCGAGACAAAGACCCCGACGCCGGCGAATCCGCCATGAACGAACACCTCCATTTTGTCGTGAATGAGTTCAAGAAAAAGTTCGTCCAGCCCTAGACCTGTGTTTGGACACGCGCGATCCTTCCTGGCGGCTCTTGCGTCCGAGAGGCATTTCCGAGTTCTTTACGGGACCATGCGCCCATTTGCCGACCAGGATTGAGGGGGGCCTGATCGACGCCCGGGAACCGGACTTCACGTTTCGGCCGCTGTTGGAGACAACCGCACCGGAGCGCTCCGATCGCTCGCGCAAACCCCCACACATGAAAAAAAGCCGGACTTCCGGTCGTACCTCTACATTCCGAACTCGTAAGACCAATAGGCAAGTTTTGTACCAACGGCCCGACCTCGAACCCTTTCGCTTCCGCGGCGTAAGGATGGGTGATGAAAGTGGGACCGGGAGCGGATGTCTCGTGATCTCGCGAAAATCGCGATTGCCGAATGAGGGGAGAACGGTATACTGCCGAATGTAGCAAAGAGAAGACATGTAGACAAACTGATACGAAACTCCGAGCCCCCGGCTCCGTGCGCCCACGATCTACGCGCACTGATGTTCGCCGCACGAAAAAAAGAGGTTCGCATGGCACGATTCCTTTTCGATCCCGCATGGGAAGCCTCAGATCAACTTGAGATACTGGAACTTATCGTCGACAACATCTTCAACGGCGTCATGATTACCGATGCACAGGGGTACGTGATCCATTTCAATTCTCCGTACGGCCGTTTCCTCGGCGTAGATCCAAAGGAGCAGATCGGCAGGCACTGCACTGAAGTCATCGAGAACACGCGGATGCACATCGTTGCCGAAACGGGCGAGCCCGAGATCAATCGCACGCATCGGATCAGAGGCCAGGATATGGTGGTCCAAAGAATTCCCATCAAAAAGGACGGGAAAGTAATTGCCGTATTCGGGCAGGTCATGTTCACCGATGTTCGGGACGTGGGGAAACTCGCAAAGAAGCTTTCGATCCTGGAGTCAAAGGTCGAGTTCTATGAGCGCGAACTCATCTCGCTCCGATCCACACGGTATACGCTCGACAGCATCGTTGGAGTGAGCGATTCGCTTAAGTCACTCAAGAGCGAGGCCAGGAAGGCCGCTGCCGGCCGTTTGCCGGTACTGATCTCCGGAGAATCCGGTACGGGTAAGGAATTGTTTGCCCAGGGGATACATCACGCAAGTCCCCGCAGATTTCACCCATTCGTGCGAATTAACTGCGCGGCCATTCCCAAGGACCTTCTGGAATCCGAACTTTTCGGATATGAACAAGGGGCGTTTACGGGCGCGTCCAGCGGCGGCAAACCGGGAAAGATCGAGATGGCCCACCGAGGCACGCTGTTCTTGGACGAAATCGCGGATCTACCCCTGGAAATGCAGCCCAAGTTGCTCCGGGTACTGGAAGAAAGAGAGCTGGAACGTGTCGGCGGCACGAGGATGATCAACGTGGACTTTCGGTTGATAGCCGCGACCAATCAGAATCTGGAACAAATGCTCTTGGAAGGAAGATTTCGCAAGGACCTGTACTATCGGTTGAGCGTCATTCCGCTGCATATTCCTCCATTGAGAGAGCGTCAGGAGGACATTGCGCCGTTGGCCCGTCATATCCTGGAACGCATTTCACAAGACGCATACGGCCGCTCATTCCATATCCACCAGCAGACAGAGGAAATATTAAGGAACTATCCCTGGCCGGGCAATGCCAGAGAACTCAATAACGTGTGTGAAGGGATCGCCTTTTCACTGGAGGGAGACGTCATTTATCCACACCATCTTCCTTTTCAACTCTATCGCACGCCCAGGACACCCGTTGAATCCGCACCCTATTCTCTTGAGAAAGCGAGGGAACGCGCCGAGAAAGAGGCGATCGGCATGGCGCTTTGCGCGACGGGGAACAACAAGGCCGCGGCCGCGTCTCTTCTGGGAATACACCGGACCCTTTTGTATAAGAAGATGAAGAGGTACGGGATTTCTCTCGGCGATCCAGGCTTCCGACGATAGTGGGAATAGCGTCGCAGAATGACGACAGTGCGGGAAGTGTAGTCTTCTTGCTACACCGCGTGTCCGAGCCGAAATGACCTCCAGGCTTCCCTCAATCCTCGTCCGTTTCCCAAGAAACCCGTGGAATCCTTGCTCCCGCGCTCCCGGCCGTGCTATCCTGACTTCTAGGAGGTCACAGCCATGTCCACAGAGCCCGTCACACAGTCAACCATGGACCCGGAAACCGATGAGATCCTGGCTGATCCGGAAGTCCGGGCCGCTTTGGCAGAGCTCGACGATCCGGAAGACAGAGAGGATTTGATCGACCATTTAAAGGTTATGCGTCGACTTCGCGAAGGTAAGGAGAAGATGACTCCGTGGGAAGAGGTAAAAGAAAGACTGGGGTTGTAGCATATGGTACCAGCTAAGCCTTTCGGATACTGCGGAGAAGGCTTTAGATACATTACCCAGGCATTACGGGAAGCTGATTCGGGACAGAATCGGCTCTCTGTCGGAGAATCCAAGACCGGATGGATGTAAGAAACTCAAAGGACAAGGAGCGTACCGGGTCCGCCAAGGTCCGTACAGAATCATCTACGAAATTGATGACTCAGCACACCTGGTCATAGTTTCAAACATAAAACTTCGCCGAGAAGCCTACCGGTAATCGGTTCACCAATGGCTCGCAATCCCCGTTCGTCAGGTCTCGAAAGCCTTTCATCTCAACAAACAATCACAGACACGCGCTCAGGCCCGTGAACGCCTATCGTCAAGGTAAGTTCGATGTCCGCGGTTCTGCTCGGACCGGTAATGAACGTGATGTTGGTCGGCGGCGGGTCGCCGCAGGCTGCGAAGAAATCCTCGAGAGTCGGGTATATGTGTTCCGGTGAGACGAGGGCAACGTGATGAGACGGGAGCAGGTTGGCCTGAACGGCTCGGCCGCCGGTGCTCGTACAGATCAAGCTTCCGGTTTCGGCAATTGCTCCGAACACCTCTTCCACGCAGATTGACGCGTTGAAGTAGTCATCGGTGAAACGCTCCTCGGGTACGATGACCGCTTTCTCCCTCTCGGTTTCGCGCGGGCAATACACCGCGCCCTCGGTTCCGAGAATGTCCTTCATTGCTTCATTCATGGCGTCAACGTCGAAGACGAGTACGGTGTGTGCCGCGGCATTGGCTGCATTGCGCAAAAAGCGTTCGACGGTCTCCTTGTCCTTCACGACATCCTCCTTCTGAACGTTTTGCCGGCCGGTTTCGGGAGCCTTCCGACGGTTCCGCTTCGTTCCATTATTCCGAGGACGGGCAGGAATGTTTTCCAAAGGCGCTGTCCCGCGGTGAATAGCGTCGGTGATTTGGCGGCGAAACCGAACGCGGCCATTGCCGTTCTTTCCCATGGTGACGTGAAACCGGCTTCCACCCTCTGCTCCCGCAGTATCCTGAGCAGTCGTACCAAGGGGACTTTCACGGGACAGACCTGGTTACACGCTCCGCAGAGCGTCGTGGCGTCCAAAAGAGGATGCGCACGATTCATTCCGTCGAGCAACGTGGTGAGGATGATTCCCATAGGACCGGGATATGTTGAACCGTAGGCGTGGCCCCCGACGGTCCTGTACACCGGGCATACGTTCAGACACGCGCTGCACCGTATGCACTTGAGCATGTCTCGACATTCTCCCGCGAGAATCTGCGAACGCCCGTTATCTACCAATACTATGTGAAGCTCTTTGGACCCGGTTCTCTCATGTGGTCTCCTCGTTCCCGTTATGATGGACAGATAGCTCGTGAGGGTCTGTCCGGTCGCCGAACGCGGGAGCAAGCGTACCAAGGCCGCAAGGTCCGACAGTTTCGGGATGATCTTCTCTATGGAAAGAACCGCAATGTGCAACGGGGGCAGCGTGGTTACCATTCTGCCGTTGCCCTCGTTCGTGAAAAGCACGAGACTGCCCGATTCGGCTACGGCAAAGTTCGCCCCGGAAATGCCTGCCTGTGCCGAAAGAAATTCTTTTCTCAGGATCTTGCGCGCGATGGACGTGAGAACCACGGGATCGTCGGTGTACTCAACCCCAAGTTTTTCCGAGAACACCTTTCCTACCTGGCGCCGGTTTTTGTGAATCGCGGGCACGATGATATGGGATGGAGCTTCACCGGCGATTTGGATGATATATTCGCCCAGATCGGTCTCCACCACTTCGATTCCCCGCATTTCCAAGTGATCGTTGAGGTGGATCTCCTCCGTGACCATGGATTTGCTCTTGACGACCTTATCGACCCGCCGATCCTTCAGCAGATACGCGACCGTTTCCCGGGCCGCGGCAGCGTCTTTTGCCCGATGGACCACCGCGCCGGCCCGAGTGGCCGCGGCCGTGAAGCGATCGAGGTAATCCGGGAGATTGTCCAATACGTTCAGCCGAATTTCCGACGCGCGATCTCGCCAGTCTTCCACCGGTACCGACGCGAAGGCTCCGGTTCGTTTGGATGCAAAAGTCTCTGCGGCATGTCTCATGGATGCGCGCAGGGACGCGTCTCCAAGGGCCTTCTTGGCATTACTCCGGAAATCTATTCCCACGGCATGGGTACTCATAGTCCCTCCGCCAGAACCTCCGCAATGTGTCTCACTCGGATATCCGTCTTCCGCCTCTTCATCGCGTCCGCGATATTCATGAGACATCCGTGATCGCAACCGGTTACCGTGTCCGCTCCCGTGGACACGATCGCGGCGACCTTTTCATCGGCCAGAGCCGTTGAGATTTCCGGCTGTTTCGCCATGAACGCGCCGCCGAAACCGCAACAGCGATCCGCGTACGGCATCGGGATAAATTCAGCCCCCTTGAGAGACTGAAGCAACAGGAGCGGTTCCTCCACCACCCCCAGCTCTCGAGTGAGTTGACAGGACGCGTGGTACGTGATCTTGCCTTTCCACGAAAAGACAGTGGGATCGATCTTGAGCACATGAACCAAGAACTGGGTCAACTCGTAGGTGCGGTTCGCCGCGGCCACGGCCTTTTGGTGCATGAGGGGATCGTCTTTGAACAGCTCGGGGTAATGGTTTTTCACCATGGATGCGCAGGACCCGGAGGGGATGACGATGGGGTCGTTCCCCTCAAAGACCTTGAGGAAATGCTCGGCCGCCTTGGTCGCCTCTCGGGCGTATCCCGCGCTGTCCGGCGGTTTGCCGCAGCAGGTCTGCCGGCGAGGGTACACGACTTCCGCGCCGAAATGCTCGAGCAGGCGAACCACGGCTTCTCCGGTCCGTGGATAAAAGGTATCCACGAGGCATGTGGCAAATAGTTGAGTTCTCATGATCGCTTCTTCTCGGAGAGTTGCTGGTCAGACCAATTTACCACTTGTAAATCGCGGCAGTCAAGCAAAACGTCTCAGTCGGTGGAGAGATTCCATCGAAAAGGATGGCAACATCTTTTCCGGGACCCCCGAGTTGGTTGTCTCCCGGTTCAAGCTTAGAGCCGCCAAGAAACGCCATTTCGTGAATACGGTCGGACATGTTTCTGCAGTGAGCAAGTCGCAGCCCCGGAATCAAGGATTTCCGGGCACGGAGGCCCAGGTTACGAAGAACCCTACAGAGGCTTGGAAATACCCCGCGGGACGGGCCTCCGTGTCCGTCATCTTCCGTGCCCCACGCGCGAAAGAACGGTCACAAGCCGATCTTGAATCGTATTGCCTATCTCGCTGTTATGTGGTATCATTAGGCCGAGAACATAAGATTGTTTATGAGGTGTTGTTGTGAGATATACGATTGTTCTATGTGTCTTGGCTGTTGCGCTCGCGGCGACGATCATGCCCATTGACGCCTATTCCGGCGGAACCGGACGGCTCCGCACGCCTCCGCTCGACCAGCACCTCATGGGGTTCAAAGAGCAGGGCGTCTGGTATTTTCCGTGCATAGCGCCAACTCATCTCCACAGGATTCCGCCTCATTACGCCACCTACGGCCCGCCGCCGCCCCCGTGCTGTCCGCCGCCGATTCATCCACCGATGTATCCGCCCAAGGTCAAGCAGGCTCTCGTGAAACCCAAGCTCATGGCCCCACCGGCGATGCCTGTTCGATACCGGTGAACCGCGTCGTCCATGCACGCGGATTTCCGCATCAGAGGTGAGACCGCATATCGATCTCCATGATATCCGGCCCGCCCGCCCCAACAAAGTGTTCGGCGGGCGGGAATACGTTTACATGACGGTCGCCGTCAGTAGCCGATCTTTATGTTTTGAGCGACCGCGGGCTTGTCCGTGGTGAAGGCCGCGTCCTTATAGTCGGGAGGCCCGAGCATGGCTCTGGCATTGTTTGAGAATGCATATCCCTCCTGAGGCATTCCCAATGCATTGTAGTCCATTTTACCGTTGGCGTTTTCGTCATGGAGGACCACAAAGGCGTACGTGCCGTACGGAATGTCCTCGAAGACGGCCGTGGCCTTCTTGTCCTTAATACTGGACCTGACGATTTTCACGGCTTTATCTGTCTGTTTCGGAAATGCTTCCGCACTATTGAACAGTACGACCGATGCTCTTCCATCGTCGTTTCGGAATCCCGATAGCTCAACCGTGATGTTTCCTTTCGGGCCTTCAGCCTGAGCCAAACCGGCAAAGGCCAATACGAGAATCGTTACGAAAGCCAACCTTTTCATTCATTTCCTCCTCATGGAATCATTGCTCGGCGGCAGGCAACCCGCCCTGGATCAGGTAAAGGTGTGCCGGGCATCCCGCAGCGCGGTCACTCACTGCACTCCAAAACAGGGCGCGTGTGCCGGGCTGAAGCCGCCGTTCCCCGAGAACCGTCGGCCGCCGTGAATACTACACTGAATTGGTTAAAATGGGGAGCTGATTCACCGACATTGCCGAGTGACCGAATAGTCCGCTCGGCCGAGCTATTTTCTCCACTCAAGCGCGTCCCGGGGGCCCGACTTCGGACCACAGTGTCCGTAGTTCTCGTCGATGTTCTCGAGATCGAAGTCCATGCGGCCATCTCTTTCATCAACTCAGGACGATGCGTCAACGTCCCATTTGGAACGCGCAACGCGCTGCACCAAGCAACGCAGCCTTGTCGTTCAGGATCACGGTTAAGGGAATTCTCTTCATGAGGTCCGTAAACCTGCCTTTGTCCGTGAACGAGTTGAGAAACACCGGTTCCTTGAGTTTGGGCAGTATCTTGGGAGCGATGCCTCCACCCAGATACATCCCGCCGGTCGTGAGGCCCGTCAACGCGAGGTTTCCCGCTGCGGAACCGATGATCGAGACAAACATGTCCAATGCTTCCTCACAGGCGGGATCGCGGTGCGCGAGGCCGGTCTCCGATATGACCTTCGAGGGGTCCTCTTTCTGAAGTCTGTCCGAAAGCCACGGCGGCTCGAGCGATGAACGAGTGCTTTTCAGCCATTCGTATATGGTGAATAAGCCAGGCCCCGATGCCAGTCTCTCCACGCTCACGCGTCCCATTTTCGCTTGAAGATGTTTGAGGAGGTCCATCTCACGGTCGTTCTTCGGCGCGAAGTCGACATGCCCCCCCTCGGAAGGGACGGGATGCAGCCGGCCTTCCGCGAAGACCATCAGGGCGATTCCGAGACCGGTCCCGGGAGCCATCAGACCGGCATTTCCTTCCGGCTCCGGCTCTCCTTCAGTGAGTCGACACAGTTCATCCCGCGAAAGCAGTGGGATTGACGCGGCCGTTGCCGCCAAATCGTTTATCAGGCGCACATGACTCAAATTGAAGCGTTTACGAATGTCCTGCTCGGCGACGATCCACGGAAGATTCGTTGTCCTGCTCACCCCTGCGATGACGGGTCCTGCAATTCCGATACACGCGGCGTCAACCGTGAGGTGTTGTTTCTCCAAGAATCGGCCGATGATTTGTTTCAGGCTGTCGGCCTCTCGACTGGGAAACGTCTCCATGACCAGGAGGGAAATCCTCCCGTCCTCGAGGCCCGCTATCCCAAGATTGGTCTTGGTCCCGCCGACATCACCCGCCAGCACAAATCTTTTCGATCCGAGATCTTCCATGTTTCACCCGCCGACCTGTTTCTTGGGTCCGGAGGCCCGGAGGAGTCATGATGTACGGGGCCGGCTCTTCGCGATACGGACCTGGCGGCCCTTTGTCTGCCCCATGCAGGGTCACGGTGAGCCGGGCCACCGCGTGCAACCCGAATCGCAGTCCATTTCGACGCATTCGACCGCGATACACCGAACGATGCGGTTGGGTCCTTTCGCCATACTCTGCGGAGAGCCGCGTGTACACATCCCCGCATGTATGCCGCGAGTTCAAAAGAACGGGATCACTCTTCCTTGACCACCGCGTGACCGCCGAATTCATGACGCAGAGCCGCGAGAACCTTATTTCCAAAGGAATCCTCCGTTCGGGACGCGAACCGTGTGAAGAGCGACGCCGCAATCACCGGAGCCGAGACTCCCAGATCCACTGCCTGCCTCACCGTCCATCTTCCCTCTCCGGAGTCGGCCACTTGTCCCTTGATCGATGCGAGATCCGGGTCTTTCGAAAACGCGGCCTCGGCCAATTCGAGCAGCCAGGAACGGATGACGCTGCCCTGGTTCCACAAATGCGCGATCTTCCGGAAATCCATCGACTGGGAAAACCGAGACTTGAACAGAATTTCAAAGCCTTCTGCATAGGCCTGCATCATGCCGTACTCGATTCCGTTGTGTACCATTTTCACAAAATGGCCGGATCCCACCGGACCGCAGTGCAGATAACCGTCCTTGGGAGCCAGCGTTTCCAAGGCCGGTTCCACGATACGGTACACCTCCGGGTCTCCTCCCACCATGAGGCAGTACCCGATCTGAAGACCCCACACTCCCCCGCTCACGCCGGCGTCCATGTATCGTACGCCCTTTTCCTTCAGTAGGGATTCGTGCTTGAGATCATCTTCAAAATAGCTGTTGCCGCCGTCCACAACAATGTCTCCGGGATCGAGGAGTCTGCCGAATTCACGAACGTGTTCATCCACTACGGGACCAGCGGGCAGCATGATCCATACGACGCGGGGACGCGACAATTTCTGGACTACCTCGGTCAGGGAATATGCAGGAACGGCACCCTGTCGTGCAGCTTCATCCGTCCTTTCACTTGTCCGATTGTGGACCACGACAGTGTGGCCGCCCTGAAGGAGCCGCTTGGCCATGTTGAATCCCATTTTTCCAAGACCGATCATTGCCAATTTCATCTCTCTCTCCTTTTCCATAAGCGGTCGTCGTGGAAACGGACATGAAACATCAGTCAACATCGGCACCAGTATCGTCTTATCCGTGACTTCCCCACCTCTCCAGACTACACGTCGTCCCGTACGAGTCAACTGTTTGGCGAATGATTATGACCGCTCCGTCACAAAGGACCCTGAAAATCCGTCGGATCTCCGGTCAGACCGGCCTCATAAGGCGTAAGCGAAATTGTTGTAGTTCATGAGAGCGAGGATGGTGGATATTCTGACCTGCCTGTCAAACACGTGAGGGAGGATTCTCATAATGAACCTGGAGCGCTTCATGTTAGGGGAAATCAGTAACGTCGCGAGTCGTGCCGCAAAAAGGAATCGGTACGGCGACTTCACCGGATCGCATTCATTCGAATGTTTCCAGAAGTCCTTCATCCAGTAGTGATCGAGCTTTCTCAATATGGAATCAAATGAATAGACCGACCTCATGACCCTCTTGTATCCCTCCAACAGCTCCTCCGGGGACATCCGCGCAGGGGAAAACACCACATGCTGCGTATCATACTTGCTCCAGTCTCTGTGGAGAATTCTTCCCTCGGCTTCAAGGCGCTTGAATAGTTTGGTTCCCGGCAGGGGTGTCAGAATATTGATCAGCGGCATCAAGAGGTTTGATTCCCGGATGAAGTCTATGAGCTCGTCGAAGGCGGCTGGGGTGTCAAAATCGTAACCCACGATAAACGAGCTGTGAACCAATATTCCATACGACTGTATCTTTCTGATTGCGTCCAGATAGTCATATCGTTGATTGATCCCTTTCCGCATCATGGCCAGGTTCTCTCCCGACACGGACTCAAAGCCGATAAATACGGCGCCGCACCCGCTTTCCTTCATGAGTTCGAGGATCTCGGAATCCCTTGAAATATTGATGGAAGCCTGACACATCCAGTTGATGTTGTAAGGCCTGAGCGCGGAGAACAGTTCCTTGGCGAAGGGCTTGTCGGCAATGATGTTGTCGTCGGCAAAGAATATGGCGTTCTTCTTCTTGTACTTGGCGGCACTCCTATTGATCCCCTCAATCTCCCGTATGACCTGCTCTATCGTCCTGTTTCTAATCGTTTGTCCGTCGAAGGCGTGTACGGCACAGAATTCGCAATGAAACGGGCAGCCTTTCGTGGTCTGAACAATATCCAGAATGTATCGGTTTTTCGGAAGCGAGGACCTATCGGGGACGGGAGCCGCCTTGAGATCGGCAACCTTATCGGCCTTGTAAAGCCTTTTCAGTCGCCCGTTCTCGGCATCCTCCAGGACGGTATGCCAAATCTCTTCAGCCTCACCGACCACAACGCTATCGCAATGAGGAAGAGCATCTTCGGGACACATTGAGGGATGTATGCCGCCTATGACCGTTTTCGTTCCTCTTGTCCGGTAGTTTTCCGAGATCAAGTAGGCTCTCTTGGCAAACATCGTCCTTACCGTGATGGCTGCGAGGTCCGCGTTCCATGTGTAATCAATGTCCTCGATGTTTTCATCAAAAACCTTGATCTCGTGTTCAGGGGGAGTGAGCGATGTAAGAACGGGGATTGCCAGAAGGTACGAAATATGCTTGCTGGAAAGGAGAAACCTCTTTCCGAATTGGTAATCGTAGAAACTTCTTTGCGAGTCGGAGCTGTTCCGCGGAATTATGAAGGCAATTTTCATTCTCTTGCTCTGCACCGTTGCCACAGGAAATTGCCGGCTGTCTCCCCACGCCGGATTACTTGGGACTGCCGACCGGTCGACCGAACACTTCAGGAACACCACCTGCCGTCTTTTCGCCGTGGAGCACCGCCTTAGGGTTCAGAAACGGATTGAAAGGCCCCAACGAGTATTCAGTTCACCTCTCTCCGCCAATATTGACGTCGGTCATTCCAGTGCATCGTCTCGTACAGCATATTTCTTACGGTCTGCCCGGTCAAGCCCTATGACTTCGCTCAGCACGATTATCGATGCCTCATACGACCCATTTTCCTCAGCTTTCTGAGAAGTCTCTTGCGTGCAAGGAGCGATTTCTTCTTCTTTTTGACACTGGGCTTGTCGTATGCGCGGCGCTTCTTCGCCTCTCTGAGAACTCCCGAGTTTTGGAGCTGTTTCTTAAACCTCCTCAGAACATTCTCAAAGGATTCGTTTTCTCTGACAACAACTCCCGGCATAAAGTGGCCCTCATTTGTGGGGAAACGGAAGTCTCAGGATTTCTGCGGAACCGAGTCCCGCCTCGGCCAAGAGAGAGGTTGGATCATTGATCACCGCTCTCTCGCTCGGTCCACGGCAGCGCCGGACAGGTGAGGCTCACCTCTGCAGGCCTCACCCTCCGGACCTCTCCGACGAGGTGCTCTTTCCCCAGGCTCGGTCACGTATCGTCTGCGTTGAAGATTTCTTTTCCGAGGGACTGCGTTCCTCGAAAAGAGACCGCGGACGTTTTACCTGTGAGGGCGGCGGTCCAAAACCGTCACGAGAGCAAGATGACGGGACCGTTCCCGTGTAATGAAACACCAAGGACAACTGTTACCACCGGGAGTCTCGGCTCCCGCCCCCACGATTACGGTTCTCTGTTTTGGGCTTGGCCTCGTTGACTTTCAACGAACGGCCGTCGAGATCCGAGGAATTGAGCGCCTGGATAGCTTTGAGTCCGTCGTCACGCTCGGTCATCTCAATGAAGCCGAATCCTCGTGAACGGTTCGTGAATTGGTCAACGATGATCTTCGCCGACTCCACTTCCCCGTACGTTGAGAACAGCCCCTTGAGATCTTGCTCGCTGGAATCGAAGGACAGGTTTCCGACATAGATTTTGATACTCATTCTTTTGCTCCTAAGAAGGGCACGCTGCAGGTTTTCTTGCGAGAGTGCGTTCGCGGTTACGAACAAGGGCTCTTTGTGAACGGGGATAAACCGGAGGTCTTGCGGCGCGTATTCCTCGACACGGGGCCAATGTCCCAGGATCTTAATCCTTGCATGACGCCCGTGGTCCTTGACGCGAGGTCGACTGGAGAAACACAAGTTAAGACGTAAACTAAAGGTTAGGTCACTAGGTCTTTCTTGTCAAGCGATTATCCCCTTTGTCCTGAAGAAGCGCTTGACTCAGCACGGTTTCTGATATATGCGAATCGGCCTATAGGGTAACCATTCACCACAAATCGACGGGCGACCGTTCCTGCTGAAATCTTCACGACCGGCACTGTCGGACTCCCGGGCGAGACGCGAGGTTGCATTATGACCAAGCAAGAAGTTGTTTCCAAGGTGCGAAAGCTCTTTGAACTGGCCAAGTCTTCAAATGAGAACGAGGCGGCCCTCGCCGCGGCGAAAGCACGTGAACTGCTCTCCAGGCACAACATGGCATATGCGGACGTCCCTCCGGAAGAGATACGAAATTCCCTGGATGTCTGTGAAGCCTTTGTAGACGCGGGAAGCGTCTTGCGTAACTGGATTAAGGGGTTGATCATCCATGTGTCCCATGCATTCGAGTGCCAGGCCATGGTACGCCGAAGAAGGGGACTGCGCCCGTTGCTGAGTTTCATCGGAACCAAGACCGATGCGGAAGTCGCGGCTTCCACATTTCGATTTCTGGCTGAAGAGCTGACCGACCTCTCCGACAAGGCCCTCCCCTCCCTGAAAAGGCAACACAGAGGGTGGAACACCGCGGCGCTTCGGTACGCGTACCTCGGCGGAGCGGTGGTAAGGATTGGAGAACGCCTTCAAGAAAGCACGGACCGGATCAAGGCCGAAGAAGAAAACGTGTGCAAGGATCTCGTCCTGGCGAAGGAACGAATGATACACGATTACATGCGGAGGACTTTCGGAACCGTCCGCAGAGAGTACGGCCGTACCCGTGCCGTCAGCGCACGAGCATTTCAACAGGGATACATGGACGCGGAGAAGATCGACATCGGTAGTGACGGAGATCGGGAACGAATCGGGAACGAGGCGCTCACGGCTTAGTACAGGGTTTCGGAAATACGGACACGAATTCTGTACCGTATCCCCGACCAACACCGATCACGATTCCTGACAGGTGCTGGGGCCGGCAAAACAGCGACAATCGACCAGGGTCCCGCGGAACGCCGAATGCCCGGCGTCTCCCCGGCGCAGGCCGGGGCCCGGTCTTGCTTTTCTGGACCCCGGCCTGCGCCGGGGAGACGGTGCATGTAAATGCGACAGTACTTATGAAATGGCGTACTTGGTAATCCTCTTTCTTGCCGTTGGAGTCCAGGCCGGCGTCTGTGAACGAAAGTCCCCACCAGCGGCGACCAATATTCGGCCTTTGTCATATGGTGTCCCGGTTCCTTTGTGGTCGCTTTGCGAGCTCTCATCTTACCCGGCATATGCCGTAGATGGTGTCACACGCTTCGGAAAACAGCCGTTCTATCCAATTGTGGCGGCGATCGTGCTCGCGGAGGACCCATTCGTACTCGGGGGATCGCCGACGGTCCTGGATCGCGGGTCAAAAAAAGTGAAAAACCTCGTTGTTCTTGAGAGATCAATAGGATAGAATCCCTTTTGCATACAGAATCTCTCACCAACGAGGTGCATACAGTATGGCACGATCTCATTCTCCTTTCCAGTACGAAGTTGAAGAAAAGCCCGGGGGGATGACGGCGCTGGGCGGATTACCGCTTTTCATTGAGTTTGCCCGGCGTATGGGCCTTCCGCGGCTCATCGCTCACCACGTAAGGGTGCGGCTGGGTAATCAGGGTTGGACCGACGAGCAGATGATCATGGCCGTGATGGTGTTGAATGTGTCAGGGGGAGATTGTGTCGATGATGTGAGGGTACTTGAAAGCGACGAGGGCTTCTGCCGCGTGTTCAGAGCAATCGAAGAGTACGGTCGGACCGGATCGGAACGCCGAGCGCTCAAGAGGCGTTGGCGCAAACCGCGCACCCGGACGTTCCCTTCTCCCACGGTGCTGCGTGAGTTTTTGGAACTGTTCCACGACCCCGAACATGAGAAGCACCGACAGCCGCATAAGGCATTCATTCCTCAGCCCTCGGAGCTCCTCCTGGGCTTGGTGCTCCTCAACGCTGCGTGTGCGGCACAGGTGCAGCGTCGATCGCCCCGGACCACGGCAACCTTGGACATGGACGCGACCCTGGTGGAGATCTTCAAGAAGGCTGCGCTCTACTGCTACAAGAAATTCAAGGCATATCAGCCTCTCAACGTGTATTGGGCCGAACAGGGTCTTATGCTCTTCAGTGAGTTTCGAGACGGAAATGTTCCTGCGGATTATGACCTGCTCCGCCCATTCACACAGTCCTTGGACTTGGTTCCTCCCGGCGTGGAAAAGGTATATCTGCGCTCCGACACAGCCGGATACATTGTCGAGTTGCTCAAGTATTGTGCCGAGGGGAAGAACAAGCGCTTCGGGGTCATCGAGTTTGCCGTGGGGGCGGATGTGACTGCGGCGTTCAGGGCCGCGGTACGGGAGGTGGCCGAGACGGCGTGGCATCGTTTGTTCCGCGTCGTTGACGGCAAGGTTGTGGACACGGGCCAGGAGTGGGCCGAGGTGTGTTTTGTGCCCAACTGGATGGCTGCAAAAAAGGATGGGCCCGCGTATCGCTTCCCGGCAATTCGTGAAGTGCTGGAGCAGCAGCCTCTGTCCGGCATGGAGACACAGCTGAGTCTGCCTTTCCAGACGGTGAATTGGGGACCGGTAACCTACAAGGTGACGGGCATCGTGACCAACCGTGACCTTCCGGGTGATGAGCTGATTTGGTGGTATCGGGGCCGTTGCGGCAAGAGTGAGGAAGCGCATTCCATCATGAAGGAGGATCTTGCCGGAGGGAAGCTTCCTTCCCAGTTGTTCGGAGCGAATGCCGCCTGGTGGCGGATCATGATTCTCGCGTTCAACGTCAATGCAGCCATGAAGCGCCTGGTGTTGGGGGAGAGCTGGGTGAATCGCCGCATGAAGGCGGTACGCTTTTGGCTGATTAACCTGCCCGGCCGTGTACATACGGGTGGCAGGCGCCTATTCGTTCGGCTTGCAGGGGGGCATC
>JAVHLK010000101.1:6705-16547 GCA_031082285.1 Desulfomonilaceae bacterium | reverse complement strand
GCGTCCCGAACGAGCCCCGGACACACCGTCCGGAACAGCCCAAGAGCCTGGGCCTCCGCGTAGCCTTCTGCGGTTCCCGGATCGACCCCGAGCAGCTGCCTGCACTCGATGGTGTTTCGACGAGCCTCAAACCGACGGGTAAACTCTTTGGCCAGATCGTACGCACGCAGGCGGGCCTCACGGTCGGTCTCCTTCACTTCACCCAGAGTGCATCCCAGCACCAAGAAAGCTCCGGTTACCGCACCGCAGGTGAGACCGAGTCCCATGCCTGCTCCGAATGTGCGCCCCAACTTGAAGGCCGTTTCCGGTTCCACGCCGCACAGCTCGGCGAAACTCGCCAGGATTGCCTGGGTTCAAGAAAACCCCTTGTCGAAAATACGTATTGCTTCTTCAACGTGGTTCATGTCGGTACGCCTCGTAACGGAATGATTGATTCGGCCGGCGTTCACAGGCTGCGGAAGACGAATGCCCGTGAATGGTACCCGCAGACACGCGGCGCGCCTCTTGAGTGGGACCCTAATAGTGCCGGTTTTTGCGAGGTCAAAAAGTACTGCTGGCCCAACGGTAGATTTTTTCGGCTGCCTTGAAGTGGCTGGGGGTATTGAGTACGACCACCATGTGCTCTCTGTCACGGTCCTTGAACAGGGCAACGATGCACCTGCCGGCCAGATTGGTAAACCCGGTCTTCGCTCCCGCGACGGGAAGTTTCCGGCTGAGCAGCTTGTCGTTCGTCACCAGGTTGTAGGTCCTCGGACGCTCGTTGCGTGTGCGCATTGTGTGGTGTTTCGTGGTCGCAATCTCTCGAATCAGGGGGTACTGAAACGCGTGTTGTGCGATCACCGCGACGTCCCTGGCCGATGCGGTGTTGGGCTTGCGAGCCGAGAGATCTCGTCCCCCTGTTCGTCCCAGGATCATCATCCTGTCCAGACCGCTGGGGGTGTGGATCCTGACACTCTTTGCCCCGATCCGCTTGGCTTTTCGGTTCATCGCTTCCAGAAAACCCTCTCGTCCGCCTTTGGGATACGCGCGAGCGATCACCTCTGCGCAGTCGTTGCCCGATTGAATCAGCATGCCGTGAAGCACGTCCGACACCGTCAATCGGTCTCCCGGGCGGAGGCCGACCCTATGGCGGGGAACCTCCCGGATGTCCGGGGGTACGGTGAGCACCCGGTTCAAATCCATTTCATCGATTACGATCATCGCGGTGAGGAGTTTGGTGATGCTTGCAATGGGCAGAGGTTCGGTGATGTTCTCGGCCAGAACGACCCGATTGGACGAGAAATCGACGCAGTACAATGCCTTCGCGTTCACTTGGGGCATCTTCGGCGATGCCTTGTGGTTTCCGTTGGGTGAAGAAGGCGCGGGTCTCGAAGGTTGGGGCGACGCGTGTGAGGCAGGAACGATCGCGGCTCCGAGTCCCAGTTCGGGCAGCACCGGCATACGAAAAGGTCGCTCGGGCCGGCTCGGCGGCCTGCGGTTCGTATCCTCGGCGCCTCCATTGACCGCCGGAATCGGAGGCAAAACGGGACGTGAGGAAACGCTCTTGTACGAGACATGCCGGGCGTCACGTGTGCTCGATGCTCTCGAAGAAGGCGCGCTTCTCTCCGGCGCGGGAATCACAACGTGACCACGGTCCGCCTTCGACATCAGTTCGGCCATGGACGTCCCGGTGTACACCGGTTCGATCGCGAAAACGATCCCTCCGGACAGAACACACAGTCCCACAACAAACTGTACAAGCCGGAGAAACAACGTTTATTCTCCTCAACGCAACAGATTCCCACTGGAACCACATACACGGCCGCCGGCGGGTTCCACTTCCCGGAACACGAGCCGGACCGCGGGTCGATGCAGTGTTCAACGTCCTCAAGATACGTATCTAGGGCCGTCGTGTCAAGAATAACCTTATCATTTGAGGACTTTCCGCTACGTCAGGGCGACCCGTTGTACCGCAAAGGAGTCGCTCCCTGAAAGCATTCGGGTTGGGGAGAGAAATCCTTTTCAATCAGTGCGTAAGCGCTGTGATTGTGGATGGATTCGAAGTTTTCCGCCTCGATGCGGTACCAGGGAAAGTTGTTCTTTTCTCGGAGCCGAGAGAGTGCGCCGCGCACGACGTCTTCCACGAACATCGGGTTGTCGTAGGCCTTTTCCGTCACGTATTTCTCATCGGGTCGTTTGAGCAGAGAAAAGATCTCGGAACTCACCGAGGACTCCACGATCTCAATGATCTCCTCAATCCAGAAGAATTTCTTGAATCTCAGCTGAACCCTCACCATGCCCCGCTGGTTGTGTGCGCCGTACTGGGAGATTTCCTTTGAACACGGGCACACGGTCGTGACCGGCACCTCCACCCCGACGATCAAGTCAAATCGCTCCCCCAGGGCGCCCCGCATGAAGCACGTGTAGGACATAAGGCCGGGAGTGCCGCTCACCGGAGCCGTCTTCTCTATAAAATAGGGGAATTCGACGTTCATGTGCGCACTTTGCGCGTTGAGACTTGCCTTGATCTTTTCCAATATCTCCTCGAACTTCTCCATCGAGATCTCGCCGCGAAACTCGTTGAGTACCTCAATGAACCGGCTCATGTGAGTTCCCTTGAACTCGTGGGGAAGGTTGACGAACAGATCGAACAGACCCACGGTGTGTTGTCGCCCTTTTCGCCGGTCCTTCACCGCGATGGGATAACGCAAACCCTTCACGCCGACCTTGTCGATGGGGATATTTCTCGCGTCGGGTAAGCTCTGAATATCGGGAATGGGTTGGGATATCACCTACGTTCTCCTTGTGACATATGCCGGGGAATCCGACGGATACAATCAGATGACGGATGCCTCGGTCTCGATGAATTCAGCGCGACCGTGCCCGACAGAGGTATCCATTGCGGGCAAAGAGTACGAAAACCGTGCCGGACGATCCGCAGCCGAGGCTCAAAATACCGGAAGCCGCGCCTCCCGGCGGCCTTACGGCACATCCCTCAGATACGTCGCCCTCGAATTGTCCGATTCCCACACGGATACCCGGTGAAGCATCCCTGCATGGTCGCCGAGCTCGTGTGCAATTTCCTCAAACAGATAGTGGGCCAGATTCTCCGCAGAGGGCTCAATCGCGTCGAATGGGGGCACTTCGTTGAGAAATCGGTGATCGAGTTTGTCCGCGGCGGCATTAGCCGCACGTTTCAAATCGCCAAAGTCTATGACCAGACCGGACTCGCCGGGGGAAGACGCCCGCGCGGTGACGGTCACCTTGTAATTGTGGCCGTGCAACCGCTCGCATTTTCCGTTATAGTTTCTCAGGAGATGGGCCGCGGAGAAGCCGGTCATGATTTCAACTTCGTACATGGGGGAATCTCCCTCTTGAAGTCGGGGGGTTGTTAATATAGAACATTAAATAATAAGTCAAACATGCCGAATGTGTCAAGGAAAATTCGGAAAAAGTCATTGACAAACCTCTGCACATGGAGCTATACCGAATCACAGCTCTCGGATGAACCGCGGTACCCGCGCGGTTTTCATCCGGAAAGCGCCGGTTAAGGAGTCAGTGTATGACGGCTTTCCGATACGGAATCTTCGTTACCATAACATATTTTGCCGCCGGTTTCTTCATCCCTCTCGCAACGAGTTGGGCCGATGACATACATCTGAGGAAAGCGGCCACCCCGTCCAACACCGCCGGACTCACGAAATTCGGATCGGACCCCGTCGAAAGCGATCGGAGTCCGTATCGAAGGAGCCGCATAGGGCTGTCGCCGGTTCCCTATGTCCCCCAGACTTCGCCGATCGGTCAGGCGCCGGTCAAACATGCGGCACAGATGCCTGCGCACGGATTTCCCGATTTGAGGGGAATCATCAGGAAGGTGAATCCTTCCGTCGTCTCGATCAGAATGCTCGATTCCAGCGCCTCGTGGTCCCTGGGGAGTCTGGGCTTCTCCGGAGATCCCGGCGTCAAGGCCTTGGGCTACGGTTCGGGCTTCATTGTATCACGAAACGGGCTTATCCTCACCAACGAACATGTGTTGCGAAACGGGACGGAAATTGAAGTGGAGCTCCTCGACGGGAGGAAGTTCGGCGCGAAAGTGTTGTTTAAGGACGGCAAGAACGATCTCGCGCTTCTGAGAATCGGGGCCGTCGATCTGCAACCAGTGGTGATGGGAGACTCTGATGGTGTGGAACTCGGCGAATGGGTCGTCGGGATTGGGAACCCGTACGGAATCGGACAATCCATCATGTTGGGAATCGTCAGCGCGCAGAAGCGCAGAATTCCCGGATCCGGGTATCCTCCCCTGATTCAGATCGATGCCGCAATGAACCTGGGGAACTCCGGCGGTCCCCTGTTCAACATGGACGGCGAGGTGATAGGGATCAACACAATCCTGCTCTGGAAGAGCCAAGGAATAGGATTTGCCACACCGATCAACGTTGCCAAGACATTCCTTTCCAGTAATACGGGCGAGAACATCAAGGCGGCCGCGGTGTCCTCTCTGAGACCGATCGGCCCGGTGTCCAACCAGCCTCGCAATCTCAACGACGACTTCAATCCGTTGGCCCCGCCTTGGAATGCCAAGTAGTGATCTCGGCAGAATAGACTGACCTGCAGAATTTCGGTACCCGAGAGAAACCGGCGGGACGCCGGTGCTACCGAAGAAGCCGCTCACGTCTTCCGGCGGCGAGGTTGATGTGCGCCGGCCGCGAACCCCCAAGGGGCGGGATCACAGGGTGCGGTCGCATCGTCTCCGGACAGGAGCACCGGGTTCCCATCGAAGTCTTATGACACCATCGCCGTTCCCTGTAATTCATTGAGCCTATTTGCACAAAAGAGTATTCTTTGGATGTCTCTCATGCTGAACAAGCACCCCGGGGACCGGCATGATGAGTAATCTGCAACGACTGAACCCAAGAACGGCTTCTCGGTGCGAATGGGAGGCGTACTTCGTGCCCGAAGGAGGTTGTCGGTGCCTGAGAACAAACCATCGGAAAAGACGCGCAAGCTGAAAGAGGATCTCTTCTGGGAACAACAACGGTGCTGGGACAAGCTCTCGGCCCGGGAGCGAGCGGAAGTCTCGTCTTATGCCGAACGATATATCGATTTTTTGGACCGGGCCCGCACCGAGCGCCGCGCGGTGAAATTGATGGTGGAAGAGGCAAGGCTGAAGGGCTTCAACGACATTCACGCGAAGGGAGCAAAGACCGGTCGGGTCTTCCTGTCTTCTCGGGAAAAAATGCTCGTGATGGCGGTTGTCGGCAAGAGACCCATGGCCGAAGGGATACGCCTCGTTGCATCCCATCTGGATGCCCCGAGACTGGATCTGAAGCCCAATCCTCTGTATGAGGACACCGGATTGGCGTTTCTGAAAACCCACTATTACGGGGGAATCAAAAAGTACCACTGGGTGGCGCGGCCGTTGGCCCTGTGCGGAACCCTGATCCGTAGAGACGGCCGGTCGGTGGACATCGACTTGGGGCTTGAACCCGACGATCCCATTCTCACGGTGACCGATCTGCTCCCGCACCTGGCGCGCAAGCAGATGGAGCAGAAAGCGTCTGAGTTCATCCCCGCGGAGAATCTCAATGTGCTCGTGGGCGGCACGCCGTATGCAGACAAGAAGGCCGATGAGCGAGTGAAGCTGTCGATTCTGCAGATCCTTAACAAAAAATACAAGATAACCGAGGAGGATTTCACCACCGCGGAGATTCAGGTCGTACCCGCGGATCGGCCTCGCAGTGCGGGCCTGGACGGGAGTCTCATCGCCGGGTACGGGCAGGACGACCGTGTGTGCGCGTTCACGAGCTTTTCCGCCCTCCTGGAGACCGCGCAACCTGAACATACGTGTGTTGCGGTTTTCTACGACAAGGAGGAGATCGGTTCGGAGGGGAATACCAGCGCGAAGTCGCGTTTCCTGGAGATGTTTCTCATGGAAATGCTCCAGTATACGGGGGCCGAACCCTCGCAAGTCAATCTCCACCGTGTGTGCTTTAACGGGAAAGGGCTCTCCGCGGACGTTGCGGCCGGCCTCGATCCCACCTATCCCGACGTTCACGAGAAGCGCAACAGTCCGAAACTCGGGTGCGGTCTGAACCTCAAGAAGTACACCGGCAGCGGCGGCAAGTACGGAGCTTCGGACGCCAACGCGGAATACGCTTCGTGGGTGCGGAATCTCTTCAACGACAACCGCGTGGTGTGGCAGGCGGGCGGAATGGGAAAGGTGGATGAAGGAGGCGGCGGCACGGTATCCAAGTTCGTTGCCAACCTCGGCATGGAAATCATTGATTGCGGCCCGCCGGTTCTGAGCATGCACTCACCCCTGGAGGTGACTTCCAAGGACGACGTGTGGATGTGCCGCAAAGCGTTCAAGGTATTTTTCATGAGTTGAACGCACGCGCATCCGTTGAAAAAGACTTGAACCCCGGGCTGTGGGGCGTTATGGTAACTCCCATGAAAAAGCCTCCCCAAAAGAGCGAGCGCTCCGTAACGATCCGAGTTCCCGACAACATCTACCGACAAGTTCGTTCGCGCGTGGGACCGGGCAATGTTCTGAACACCATTCGGGACGCGGTCCTGGACGCACTCGAATCCGGCGCGGCAATCTCTCCTCCGCAAACACACCATCTCAAAGTGGAACTCACTGCCAATCAAATCAAACGGATCGATCAAGCGGTGGAGAAGAACAAATTCACGTCTCGGAATCGCTGGATCGTCGCGGTGCTGCGAGAAGCGCTGCAAGAAGACGATGCGCTGCGGGATACGAAAGCGGGTCGAGATCCCCAAGAATGACCGTGGCGTAAATTCGGTCGCGCATTCTCGCAAACGTTCGGTAGCGTCCCGTCCCGCGTTCTGCGCGGGATGCCGGGCGTGTTTGTAGCGGCCCCCCCCCTGTGGGTGCCCACGGGTAGGCATCCCTCGCAGAACGCGGGACCCCTACCAAACCGGCACGGAGGCCGGCGCTGCCAAAGCAGAAAAGTCTACCGTGAATTCGACACCGTACTTGCGAAACGGAGCACTAAGGAATCACCACATGGACGCGAGATCTGAAAAACGTGCTTTGGTGACCGGAGTCACCGGCCAGGACGGGGCGTACCTGGTTGAATTTCTCCTGAAAAAGGGATACGAGGTGTGCGGCGTGAAACGGCGCAGCTCGTTGATCAATACCCAACGGATCGACCCGTTGTACGAGGATCCCCAGGTCGAGGGGCGCCGCCTGTCGCTGGAATACGGTGATACGACGGATTCGACAAACCTCATCCGCATCATTCAACAGTTTCAACCCACGGAAATCTATAATCTCGCGGCCCAAAGTCACGTGAAGGTCTCCTTCGAGACGCCCGAGTACACGGCGAATGCAGACGCGTTGGGCACGTTGCGCCTGTTGGAAGCCGTCCGAATCTTGAACCTTGGCGATAAGGTCCGGTTCTATCAAGCATCCACCAGTGAGCTGTACGGCAACGTTGAACAGAGCCCTCAGAATGAATCGACTCCGTTCTATCCGAGAAGTCCCTATGGAGTAGCAAAACTTTACGGATATTGGATCGTGCGGAACTACCGGGAAGCGTACGGCTTCTTCGCGTCGAACGGCATCTTGTTCAATCATGAGTCCCCAATGCGGGGAGAAACCTTTGTGACGCGGAAGATCACCCGTGCCGTGGCCAGGATCAAACTGGAAATGCAGGATGTCCTGTACTTGGGAAACCTCAATGCCAAGCGCGACTGGGGATATGCCGGCGACTACGTCGAGGCCATGTGGCTCATCCTCCAGCACGATCGGCCCGATGATTTCGTGGTGGCAACCGGGGAAAACCATTCGGTGCGGGAATTCGTCGAGCGAGCGTTCAAGGAAGTGGGGATCTTCATACAGTGGGAGGGACAAGGGATTGACGAAAAAGGGATCGAAACCGATACGGGCAGAACTCTCGTCGAGGTGGATCCCCGTTACTTCAGGCCCACGGAAGTGGACGAACTACTCGGAGATGCGACCAAGGCCAGGGAAGTCCTCGGCTGGCAACCCCGCGTCACGTTCGACGAACTTGTGAAGAAAATGGTCGTGGCCGATCTCAGAGAATCGGAAAAAGAGCGGCTGTGCCGCTCCGCGGGATATTCATGACCGCGCATCATCGGAGCAAGCCAAAGGTTTTCGTACCCGGTTCCACCGGCATGGTCGGTTCGGCAATCGTTCGCAGGCTGCGGCGCGACGACTACCCGGTTGAGACGGGTCCCGTCCCTCGAGTCGACCTCTGCGAACAAGCCTCGGTGAGGCGGCTCTTCCGCGAGATGAAGCCTCGGTGGGTGTTCCTCGCGGCGGCAAAGGTGGGCGGCATCAAGGCCAACAGCACCTATCCCGCGGACTTCATCTACCGCAACTTGGCAATTCAGACCAACGTGCTTCATGCCGCGTACGAGTCCGGAGTCGAGAAGCTGCTCTTTCTCGGCAGTTCATGCATATATCCCAAGTTCGCGGATCAGCCCATTAAGGAAGAATACCTGCTCACCGGCCCGTTGGAACCCACCAATGAACCGTACGCGGTGGCCAAGATCGCGGGAATCGTCATGGCTCAATCGTATAACCGACAGTACGGGACGAACTTCCTCTCGGTCATGCCGACGAACCTGTACGGGCCGAACGACAATTTCGATCTTGAGGATTCCCATGTGGTCCCTGCGTTGCTGAGGAAGACCCACGAGGCCAAGACATCCGGTAAGGAGTTCGTCGAAGTCTGGGGAAGCGGCGAGGTTCGCAGGGAATTTCTTCACGTGGACGACCTGGCCGACGCGTGCGTTTTTCTTATGGAAAACTACGATTCCGGCGACATCATCAACATAGGCACGGGGATTGACATCGCTATTCGAGATCTCGCCATGACGATCAAGGACGTGGTGGGGTTCACGGGGGACATCCGGTTCAATACCGATATGCCCGACGGGACGCCCAGAAAACTCCTGGACGTAAGTCGACTCACCGCGCTGGGATGGCGCCCGTCCATGTCGTTTCGTCAAGGGCTCGAGGCCACGTACCGGTGGTACGTGGAGAACGAGCATCGCATACGGAAGTGATCGCTCGCGGCTGCACGAGACACGTCAAGCCCGGCCGGTTCCAATTGGAGAAATCAGGCCACCGTCCTTCCGAACCATATGACTTCTCCCAGTATCTTGATGTCCTCGGGTCCGCACTCCCACGTGTGATACTCAGGGTTCACGGAGATCACGCGGATCTGCGGGCCCTGATCTCCGGTAACGATCTGTAATCGTTTGACCAACAGCGAGTCGCCGACGCCTACGGCGAACAGCCCCCCTTCCTTGAATCGAGTGCGGTTCAGATCGATCAGGACCGTGTCCCCTTCCTGGAGTACGGGACTCATCGAATCTCCTTCGACCTCAAGGAGCACCACGTTACCCGGAATTGCTCCGATGCTTCTCAACCAATCGACCCTGAACGCATACCGTTCATTCGCGGGGTCTTCCTCCGGGAACACTTCCCCCTGCGAGCTGATTTTGGGGTCGGTCTTTCCCACATGCACGAACTCATGACGTATCGCGGGCCGAGACTGTCCGGACCACTCGCAGTCACGGTCGAGACCTGCCGTCGTGTCGCATCCCGGCCGGTCCTCAAGCTCGGTCCTTCGCTTACGGAACGGTCCTGTCCCGTACCTGACCCACTCGTATTCCACGTTAAGGGCGGCGGCGATCTTTCCGGCCGTATCATCGTCGATCTCGTCGGTTTCAAGGATCTCGTCCAACCGGTCCACCGGTACTCCGCACGTGTGAGAAAACCGTGAGAAAGAGCCGATTTCCGAGTACATCCACAGCTCGTGCACGCGCACTCTGGCCGATTCCCACGGCAATTTGCGGTCACCGCT
>JAVHLK010000101.1:2520-6644 GCA_031082285.1 Desulfomonilaceae bacterium | reverse complement strand
CGCTCCGACGGGCTATCCATCTGCATGGGTCCCCAACCTCGTTCTATCCAGTCGGCCGAGACACCCCACCGGTCGGCGATTCTTTCGGCAGTTTTTCGGCTAATGGAGTCTCTCGACAGAACGCTCTGCAACGTGGAGGAATTCAGGCCCAGAGCCTTTGCAGCAGCATTCACGGACCGAAATCCCTGCAACGCCATGAGAAAACGTAACCGTTTTCTTACCGATGATTTATTGAGCCAATCGGTCATTTTTCGCTTGACACTATCGCACGACTCGCTATTGTACACGTGAAACGATACTTGATGGTCAATAAAGCGTTTACCGTTAGACAGGATGCGGGGCCGGAAAACAGCGAACTGAGGCGTGCCCGCACCTCGCGGCGGTCCGGGGAGCGGTCCGTCGTCGGCGACGGGGAGTCTCCGCCCCGGTTAAGAAACTCGACATAAAGCCGGCACCGCGTGCGCAAGGTCGCACAAAGATCACGCATATCCGTCAAGCGCGTCATGGCGCTTGCCGAATACTTCGGCAGAGGCCGCGTTCGCCGGCTTCGCGATTTACGTTGAGAATCCCCCTTCTGAAGCTTCGGCCGCGTATCGGTCACGGCTCTCCACGTTCAATTTACGCGCTGTCTTCCTGAATTGCAATGTCGGAGAATCGCCACAAAGCAGAGGGCTGTCGTGGGAAAACTACTTGAACCGAAATATAGGCCCGTGCGGCACCGGGAGCCGGCGACTTTCATCACGTCGGACCCCATGTTGCCTCCCGCGGCCTTGTCAACTCGTCAACGTCCGAATTACCGATTACAGGAAATCCGAGAGATTTGCAACCGGAGGATCGATGACGGTCGTCGCAATCTCGATCTTCTTCATTATATGGAACTCACGAGCATTCCGGAAGAATAACTACTTCCTCATCCTCGGCGTCGCGTATCTCTTTGTGGCCGGTTTCGATTTGTTGCGTGCCCTGGTGTGCGAGGAGATGGGCGTTCATTCCGTTAAGGGCTCGAATCTTGGAGCGCAACTTTGGATTGCCTCTCGATACCTGGAAAGCATTTCCTTGCTTGCAGCCCCCCTGATGTTGGATCGAAAGATCAAACTTGCCGACACTTTTTCAGCGTTCTTGGTGATCTCGGCACTGATCCTCGGGTGGATCTTTTGCCGGACAACCTTCCCTGAGTGTCACGTGGAAGGAGTCGGTCCGACCGCGTTCAGGGTCGTGAGTGAGTGTATCATATGTTCGATTCTCGCCGTTGCGATGGGCTTGGTGCTCACACGGGGAGACCGGTTCGACGAGGGCGTGTCGCGGCTCTTGGCCGCGTCCATATTGTTCACCATCTGCTCCCAATTGGCCTTCACGTTCCTCGCCGGCGTCTCCAGAGTATCCAATCTCCTCGGGCACTGTTTCAAGATCATCTCACTATTTCTGATATACAAGGCGATTTTCGAGACAGCTGTGCACAGGCCGTACGATACCCTGTTGGGGAAATTGACAAAGGAGCGGCAGACATTGCGGGAAGTAAATGAGAAACTCGAACGTCGAGTGGAGGAACGTACCTTGCAACTGCGTCGAGCCGATGAGAAGCTGGTTGGAAACGTTTTGGAGTGCAGGAATGCAGACGAAGATCCGAAAGCATGGGAAGAGAGATTGCGGACCTTGGTCGAATCTTTACCCCTCGGCATCACCCTTCTGCGTGACGGAAAACGGCAATATGTGAACCCCGCCTTGGTGCACATGTTCGGTTATGAGAGCGAGGAGGAGATCTTGCGATTACGCATTCCGGATCTTTATACGCCGGAATCGGGAGAGATCGTCGAAAGCCTGTTGACGAGCGAATTGGAGGGCAAATCGGTTCCATGTCGCCAACAAGCCAAAGGAATGAAAAAGAGCGGGGAGACTTTTGACGTCTCGATCTTGTTTGTGAAGACGGAGTGCCAAGGATCGTCGGCGATTCTCAGTTTCGTGCAGGACATGAGCGAGGAGAATTCGCTGAGGTTGCAGCTCTTCAGGTCTCAAAAGATGGAGTCCCTCGGAACGATGACGGGAGGTATCGCTCATGATTTCAACAACTTGTTGACAATAATTATCGGCTACGCCGAGCTGCTCCTCGCGTCCAAAACGAAAAAAGACTCGGATTACGAAGACCTCAAGACAATAGTGTCTACGGCTGAGAAAGGGGCCGACCTGGTGCGCAGAATCCTCACGTACAGCAGAAAAGTCGAAGCCAATCCTCGCCCCATGGACTTGAACGACTCGGTGAAACAATTCAAGAAGCTCTTGGAGCGCACCATTCCGAAGATGATAGATATCGAACTGCATCTCGCAGATGACCTGAATCGGGTGAATGCAGATCCCGCACAAGTGGAGCTGGTACTGTTGAACCTGGCGGTCAACGCTCAACATGCCATGGCCGAAGGGGGCACGTTTACCCTTGGAACGGAAAACATCGCCTTGGGTGAGACCCGTTCCGAGTCCCGTTTCGAGGGAGAGTCGGGTCAATACGTGGTGCTCACCGTCTCCGACACGGGACATGGGATGGAAAAGGAAATCCTGGAGCACGTTTTTGAGCCTTTCTATACGACAAAGGAGCCCGGGATGGGAACCGGCCTGGGACTGGCCACGGTGTACGGGATCGTCACAAGCCATGGAGGTCGTATCCTTTGTCACAGCGAGCCGGGACACGGCACCACGTTCACGATATACCTCCCTGCAATCGAACATGAAGCGGAACCGGCCACGAGGAAACGGGAGAAAACCTGCAGGGGCGGCGAGGAAACCATCCTATTGGTGGACGACGAAGAATTTATCAGGGCTCTGGGCACCAAGATTTTTTCCCAGGCGGGCTACGACATTCTGACGGCGGAGACCGGCCGGAAGGCCTTGGAGATTTACCACAGCGAAAACAGAGACATATCGTTGGTGATCCTGGACCTCCTCATGCCCGGCATGGGGGGAAAAGAATGCCTTGAGGAACTCCTCAAGATCGATCGAAAGGCAAAGGTTGTTCTCATCAGCGGCCTGGCCGACAATAGCTTGACGGAACACTGCTTACAACAAGGGGCCAGGGCGTTCGTCCCGAAACCGTTTAGGGCGACGGAGATGCTCACGACGGTTCGCCGGTTGTTGGACGAGAGATGATATCTTCGGGTGTTCGTGTTGAGTTCGCCTTAGAAACCCACGTGCTTTGCACGTGGATCTTTACTTCGTCGGCTCCATTCTTTGTTCGGGAACAGTCTCCTCGACGCTCTCACCAAATCGGACCTTATCGTAGACATCTCGCAACACCAGATCGCAGCCGATGGATTCGAGTCGGACAGTCCCATCGAGGCCGCTTACTTCCGAGAGGAGCCACTGGGCGCCTTGCCGAACGTACGACTCGATCCGGACTTTGTCCTGTGACACGAGAACGTACTCCTGCAATGACTCGAGCCGCCGGTAGTGAGCAAATTTCTCTCCGCGATCATAGGCTTCGGTGGAGGGGGAGAGAACTTCGACAATCACAGTGGGATTCAGCAGAGTATCGGCATGCTCGTCGTCAAACCGGACCTCACCACACACGGCGACGAGGTCGGGGTATGTGTAAAGCCCGGTATTACTTACTTTGACGCGCATGTCGCTGGAGTAGGTCTCGCAAGGCCGACCGAGTAGCTGACGACTCACTTCACGACTCAAGTTAACGACAATCAGGCTGTGTGATCGGCTCGCCCCGGCCATGGCAATGATCATACCGTTCACGAATTCGCTCTTATACTCTGCTTGCCTCTCCAGAGCGAGATACTGCTCCGGAGAGCAGCGGGACTGCGGTGAGGCGAGTGACATGGCGTCCTCCTCGGGAAACGCGTTTCTTGTCGGCGCACATGCGGTCATTACGACTCGCGCGCGCCGTCCCACGGAAATCATATCGCCACTGAAATACCTTACTCAATTCCGTGGTCGAAGCGCAAGGTCTGCGTGGAGTCATGCAAGTCCTGATGGTCAGGTCCGTCAACTTGCAAGGTCATTTGTAAGAACGATGTATCCGTTGACCCGTGCCCAGTTCATGAGGACCCGATCCTGTGCTCGGGGATCGCCGATGGAAGACCAATGAACGGCTTCCCATCCTTGGCGCAGGAATACCTCGATCCACT
>JAVHLK010000101.1:0-2481 GCA_031082285.1 Desulfomonilaceae bacterium | reverse complement strand
CTGTTGTATGGGGACCTCGATTTCCTCAACTCGCCATGCGGCATAGGCAAGGGCCTCCCGGATATCTTCTTCCCCCAAGTACGGATACAGGCTCATGATATCCTCAACGGAATATCCCGAGGCAACAAGCCCGACGAGGGTACCCACCGTAACGCGCATCCCGCGAATACAAGGTTTGCCTCCCATGACTTCCGGATCAAGTGTTATTCTTGTGAGATGTCTCATGGTAAATTGATCCCTTTTTCAAGCGGTTCCAGGGCTTTCCAGTAGTGAGAACGAGCTCGCCTGCCACTGAACGACCCACCATGTTCCAGGTTAACTCCTGACACTCCGAGCGGTCAAGCATTCCGGCTGCTCCTCATCCAGGGTCAATTTTGCAGCGTGAGGGGAATTCAGGGGACATACCACTTCATTCTTGTGGACACGTAGGCTGCTCTGCAATCGGATTGGACCATTGCTCGTTTGCCCCGCGTGGTCGCGCCCGGCCTCCACCGGAATTCCAGGGACACCATACCTAATTCGTGATTCGGATGAGAAGCCGTGGTATTTTCAGATCATGGCTGAATCGGGACGCGTGCCGGCTCCGGGAGTGCCACACCACGTAAGGCAACGAGGAAATTGTCGCGGGCGGACCCTTCATTGGAGTGAGTGTTCGGATACCGAGTCCGATGCGCTTCCGCGACTTGAGCGCACAGGCAGAACGTCGGAAAATGTGGAGTGGGTATCGGCCGGATTTATGCGTCGCCGAAAAACCGCCCCGGAGGGTTCGACGAACGCTCACCCAAGATACGTATTGTGTCCGCGGAATGTGCGAAATGTCTGAAACTCATTCTGAGATGCCTTGCCAAAGACTAGGACGTGAAGTTGTTTCACGATGGAGAATCAGACCGTATTCCCCTCCACGTGCAGGTGAGAAAAGATGGAAAAGAATGACCCTTCAGGGAGCGGCTCCGAAGTACGATGCACTAACAAGGATACGATAGCGGCCGCCAAATTAGCGGACATGGAAAGGATCTTTCACATGATTGAGGTGGAAGACCATCCAGCGCTGGAGAAGATGCTCATCAGCGGCCGTGCCTTTCATTTGGGCAAGGGGCTTGAAGTCTATGTGACGAGTGAAGCCCATCGAGAGAAAGGAATCTTGAGACTCAGACTGAAAGGGTCAATCACGGAGTTCTGGGCATCTGTAAGTTCGGTGGCCTGACAGGCACGTGGTCTTGCTTCTTGGAACAGGTTGGAGCGCCGCACTCCGACTGCGTTGTATGTCGCTGTAGATCCAAGAAGCAGGACCCGACCCCAGGGACACTATATTGTCCTGAATCCGGTCCGTGCAGGGATTGTCAAGCACCCCGAGGACGATCCATGGACCAGCTTCAGATTCACCGCAGGCCGCGAGACCGCCTCCGCATTCCTCTCCACGGACCGGGTCCTTGCTCAATTCGGCAAAAGCCGCCGTGAAGCCCGGAAGAGCTACAGGGAGTTCATTCCGGCGGGAAGGGAAGAAGAATCACCCTGGAAACGGCTTGTCGGCCGGTGTCTTCTTGGCGAGGAGCCTTTTCTGGAAAGACTCTTACCGTATCTGAAGGACAAGACCGCCCTTACCGAGATCCCCCGCGTTCAACGATTTGCCGTCCGCCCCACTCTGGATCGACTCCTGCCGGCAGTTCGATCCGGATTGAAACGCGACCGGGCAATAGCCGAGGCGCATGTGCACCATGGCTATTCACTGCACGAGATCGCTGCGCATGTGGGACTCCATTACTCTACACTGAGCAGGATGGTTCGGCGGGAGCGGGAAAAGTCAAAAAGCAAGACCTGACGCCGATGTTTCAGGAAAAAATGGTGCGCATCCATCCCGCGGAAATGGTCCGGGTTAAGATAAAGGCCGCCGACCTCAATGGCGCCGGCACACTGAAAGTGAGTGTGGAATGAGTAAGAAAAACCTCACATGTATCGTTTGTCCCAATGGATGCCGGTTGGAAGCGTCCTTTCAGGAAGAACTCGAACTCCGGGTGGAGGAGATCACCGGTCATCTTTGTGAGAAAGGCCCGACCTGGGCCGAGCAGGAACTGACCCATCCTGTGCGGACCATTGTCAGCAGCATCCTGGTTGAAGGCGGAGACCTTCCATTGGTCAGCGTCCGCACGGATGCTCCCATACCGAAAAACGCCGGCTTCGACGTCATGAAAGAGATCAAAGCCGCCACCTGGAGAGCGCCGGTTTCCATCGGACAGATATTGATCGAGAATCCCGCCGGCGTACCCTGCAACATTGTCGCTACCAGGAATGTGGTTCCGGCCGGGACGTGAAAACAGGATAAGCGTTTTCTTCTCTTTCTTTGTGATGCAAACGTTTCTAGAAAGGCGTGTAAGATTTCTTCCACGCTTTATTCTGCATTTTATTCTGCAAGCACCCATTCAGGAGCCTTCTTAGCACCGGAACACCGGGTCTTGTTTCTTGCATCGTGTCGGAACACCGCAC
>JAVHLK010000100.1 GCA_031082285.1 Desulfomonilaceae bacterium | reverse complement strand
CTGCAGGCGCTGGTGGGAAAAGGGTACGACGGAACGGTCACCTTTGAAGTGGAAAAGGAGCACCTTGTCCAGTCCTGGAACAAGGTGAGAAGGTTGGTGGAGGGAGCGGTGCGGGCGAGGGGTCAAGCTTGACATATTGGCATTTGTACCCCGCCCTGTCTTTTAATCTCGAGGTATGCAGCTGGACGCGGATCGAAGTGCGCGCATTCGCGCAGACGATGGACCGCTTGACCGAACTTGCGTATGTCACGGCCCAATCGGGTGCAGAGGCCCGTCAGGGACGGGTGATCCTCTCATGCCGACAGATCGTGGAAACGAAGCCGGTGCGACTCGTCATCGAACATATTCCAGTCACCGCTGCAACGTGACATCACACGATACACAGCGCCCGGATTGTGAATGCGTGCTCTCCGTGCCGGCAGACCACCACAGTCAAATACCAATATGTCTGGCCTGACTCGGGCCTTTTGATGGGCGCCCTCGTTTCCCACCCTCATCAGGACTCCAGGTCCTTCTTAATGGTAATGCCCTTTTCTTTCATTTCTTTCAAAGCCTTGGCCGTTGTCTCCGGTGCCACTCCCCGGCATAGATCCTCGATCACCGTGACCTTGTAACCGGCATCGGCTGCATCGACGGCCGTTGCCTTTACGCAATAGTCCGTGGCCAGACCATAGATAATAAGTTCCCTTATTCCTTTTTCCTTGAGAACCTTGTCCAACTCGGTCTTTGCCCCGCCATCGTCCTTGAAGCCGGAATAACTGTCAAAGTTCTTGTCCCGTCCCTTCTTGACGACCGCTGCAAACAGGCCGTTGTCCAAGAGAATTTTCGCATTATCAGTACCCTGGATACAGTGAGGCGGCCACAACACCTGAGTTCTTTCGTCGATCTTTATGGCCTCAAACGGCTTCTTGCCGGGGTGATTCGTGTAAAAGGAAATGTGATCCTCGGGATGCCAATCCTGAGTGGCAAACACCGGATATCCTTTATTCTTCAAAGCCTCCGTCGCCTTGGCCACTTTGTCCACATAGGCTTTGTCCGTGCCCTCGACTGCGAGCGACCCATTGTTCAAAGTGGTGAAATCCCCCTGGAGATCGACGACAATAACCCCGATCTCTTGTTGAGCCCACACCGACGGCGCGCCCGCCGGCATGGAGATCGCGCACAGAGTGACCGCGAGCATGAGAATAATCGGTCTGTTCATAGCCATACCTCCATCGGTAAATTGCTGAGTGTTGTCTGTCCGTAGTCATTGCCAAGAACTCTGTCCGAAACCAGGGGACGGACACTTCCACACGGTCCGGGGATGAACCCCGCCTCTACGAGTTGACAGGCATCGGGTAGGGGCGGGGTTTATCCCCGACCGCTTTCCATGTCGGACACTACGTTGGGCAACCACCGTATCCCTGAACATCCAATTGCGAGCATACTTCACCCCGGTCCCCTCGGTCAACACTACCTCGGCAAATGTTTCGGGAATTCGGGGGACACAATACTCACTTTGTGAATTCGGGGGGACATAAAACCAATGTTTTAGCGTAAGATGGAGTCGATCTCTCAAGGCATCTGCCAACCTACTATTGCGGCGACAGAAAGGTGGGGAGTTCCGGCATCGAGCCGTGGGATACGACGGAAACCGGCTCTAAAACGACGTCAAGTAGTTGACGAAGAGATTTCTATCATAGAGCAATACCTTAAGCATTCATCATCTTTGGCACTTCAAGGATTTCAAGCTCATCTGTGACTGGAATGCCCTTGAATTCCAACATGTCTTCAGCCCCAATTTTGAGGGACTCCATGAGTTCTTCAAAAGTCTTCTCTTGAGCATTCACACCTGGAAGATCAACGAGCCATCCGATCCACCAGTCTTTTGTCTTTTCCGTGTAAGCGTAATACCGCATGGTTCCCTCACGAAGGGAATATTCAAATCCCTGCATATCTTCCCAGCCGGATTATCGTCTATTTCCGTATGCCTTGGTACTTCGGTTACATCATTTCCAAGTTCATAGATGGTGTGTTTGCTTCCTTCTCTTTTGAACTCCGCTCCATTCTTTTCGAGATGCTTGATAAGCGCTTTTCGTTTCATGCTCTCTGAATGACTTCCCGTATGCGATGGCGTCCCGAGAGCAGAATATCCGATCTGGCTGATAACGCAAGTACTTATACAGACTCCTCACCTCATGCTTCGGTTCCTCTTGACCGGCATGGGAATCCACTGAAAGCAACGTTGGCCGCACTGACAGCATTGCCATGTCAACCGAAGCTGCCGCGGTTGTCGGGACACGGAACTTTTTCTCCCGGTATGTGTATATTTGTGTATAATGACCGTCATGGATAGCCGTGAGATCATAAAGAGACTCAAGGCCGACGGATGGTATAAGGTGAGCCAAGAGGGCGATCACCTCCAATTCAAGCATCCAAGTAAGCCTGGGCGCGTAACCGTGACCCATCCGGTCAAGGATATTCCAAAAGGGACCCTTGCAAGCATCAGACGACAATCCGGTTTGGATGTTCGGTGAGAGTCCGGACACGCGGAGGCTGAGAATGGAAACCTATATAGCGTTACTCCGGAAAGAAGAAGGCAGCAGTTATGGTGTCGACTTCCCTGACTTCCCCGGTTGCATCACGGGTGGTGAAAGCATGGATGAGGCGTACAAGAGAGCGCCGGAAGTACTGCGATTTCATATCAAGGGAATGCTTGAAGACGGAGAGAAAATCCCGGAACCCACTTCTCTTGACGATATATTGGCGGATCCCGACAATGAGGGATCCGTCCCTTTTCTCGTTCAAGTGCCGGGAACCAAGACCAAACGCGTAGACATCACCATTTCAGAGGTCATCCTCGAAGACATCGATGCCTATGCCCGGAAGCACAATATGTCCCGGTCGGCCTTCCTGGCTCACGCAGCGTTACAGGTCATGAAAACCGGTTGATGGGCCAATACCGTCACTATCAAATGATCCACTCCCTTTGAGAGGTAGTCCGGATTCACGAGCCAAACCCGCCCGAGGCAAAGTAATAGAGTTCCCTGTGGAAAGGTCCGATCCCAACTAGGCGGGCGCACGCTACTCAAAGAAATCCTTCAGATCGCTCGGTTCGATGCGGAACGGGCTTTCCTTTCCCTGGAAGAAGCCGTGTGCGTGAATCAAGTGCCAACCCAGGACGGTGAATCGCAAGATCTTCCCCGTCTTGAGGTTGACCGCGGTGATGATGGCTTTCGGAGCAGGGAAGTGGTCCCTGAACGGGCAGGCCAGGATGCCTCGGTCCTCGCGGACGGTGACCTCGAAGGTGTCGTCGATTTTCACGGGATCGCCGAGTGCCTTGCGTCCTTCATCGTAAAAGCGTTTCATCAGCGAGGTGATCTCCTCCAGGTCCATCTGGAGACGACTCACCTCGGCCGCATCCTCCTCGAGGATGCGCGGCAACGGCCGGTCGTCGCCTCTGAGGTAGTTGCCCTTGCGAAGCTGAGCCTCGATCCGTGCCAAGACGGGGTTTTCCGTCGCGGGCGATCGTCCGTCGCCATCACTCGAACTTGTCATAGTAAATCCGTTCCTCCGGAATACCTAAAGAAATCAGCAAATCCACGCAGGCATTGAGCAGACCGGGGCTCCCGCACAAATATCCTTCGCAATCCGACAGGTCTTCAACGTATCTGGGTATGACCTCGGTCACCCGTCCCGTCTCTCCGTCCCAATCGTCGTCGGGTTCGGGCGAGGATAGGGCCGGGACAAACGTAAGGCCTTTGTTGCGTTCTTCCATTTCGCGCCACTCGTCGACCATGAACAGGTCTCGTTTGGCGCGCGCCCCAAAGAAGAAGATCGGTTTCCGTTTTTCGATCTGTTCGCTCGTCATGTCCAACATGATGGACCGGATTGGAGCCATGCCCGATCCGCCTGCGACGCAGATCATCCTTCGGTCGGTGTCGCGCAGATAGAAGTCGCCGAAAGGTCCGGTGAAAACGACCTGCTCACCGACCCTGAGGTGATCGAACATGTAGGTGGTCGCGATTCCCTCGGGCACACGGCGAACCATGAGTTCAATTTGGTCCTTGTCTTTGCAGTCGCCGCACATGGAGTAGGCCCGGTAGACCGATTCCGAAACGTCGCCGTATTCCGGAGACTGGAACTGGATGTACTGACCGGCCTTGTACTCGATGTGAGGCGGCTCGATCAACTGGAACCGGAACAGTCGTATGTCGTACGTCAGATCCACGATGGACTCGCACGTGGCGGTGTACTCCCTGATGTTGAACAACTCTTCTGGTATCTGAATCGCCGAAGCGGTCTTGACCTTGATCTGGCATGAGAGGCGAACATTGTCCTTAATCTCTTCCTTGGTCAGAAGCGGGGTTTCCGTCGGCAATATTTCGGGGAATCCGGACAGGGCCTTGACCTTGCAATACGCACAGGTTGCCCGACCGCCGCACGCGGACGGAATAAAAACCTTCTGTTCCTTCAAGGTGTTCAGGAGGGTGTTTCCTCCTTTGACTTTGAAGGTCTTGTCATTGACCTGAAGATCCACCTCTCCGTAATCCATGAGATAACGCTCGGCGATCAGGATAAGGACCGCCAAGAACGTCGCCAAACTCGCGATTGAGAGGGCCGGTACCAGGAATCCGGATACTCCGGCAAGCGAAAATGCCGGTATGGAGAAGACGTTTACCACGTTGCTCGTTCCTCCCAGGGTCTCTCTTCTTATTTAGACCACGGTTGTGATTAGTTGATTTGGACCATACCGCTGAATCCAATGAACCCCAGTGCGATTATCCCGGTAATGATAAGGACGATGCCCGGGCCTTCGAGCGCGGGGATGACCTTTGAGCGTCTGGCCATCTTGCTGCGAATCCCGGCGAGAGCCATGATGGCCAGGAGCCAGCCTAAGCCGCTTCCGAAGCCGAATGCCAGCGATTGCACCAAATCGTACTTGCGGATTACCAGGAAGAGGGACGATCCAAGGATTGCACAGTTCACCGTTATGAGCGGCAAGAATATACCCAGTGCGGCATAGAGACGATCGGACACTCTATCGACGATCATTTCGACGAGTTGAACCAGCGCGGCGATGACCACGATAAACGCGATGTACTGAAGGTATTCCAGGTTCAAGGGCACCAACAGATGGTAGTACACGAAGTAATTGGCCACCGACGTCACGGTCATCACGAAGACGACGGCAATACCCAAGCCCCACGCGGTCTTCAGCTCACGGGAAACGGACAGATAGGAACACATCCCCAGGAAATTGGTCAGCAGTATGTTGCTCGTGAAGATCGACGCGAAAAAAATGACGAATATACCAAGTTCTTCCATCTTCACGTCCTCACTTCTCGGTGCGTTCCGCAGCCGCTTCCGCCCTTGATTGCAGCCACCGCGACAGCCAGACGATGATACCGAGCATGAAAAAAGCCCCGGGGGCTACGACCATGATGGTCCACTTGGTAAACTCGAAGGGAAGGGGGAAACCCGCTATGGTTCCAAACCCGAGAGCCTCCCTCGCCACTGCGATGGTGAGGAGGACCACCGAGTAGCCGATTCCCGAGGCCACGCCGTCCACAAAGGACAACCAGGGCTTGTTCTGGCTTGCAAAAGCCTCCACCCGCCCCAGCACGATGCAATTGGTGATTATCAATCCGACGTACGGACCCAACTGGGTGCTGATGTCCGGAAGAAATGCCATGAGAAAGTTGTGCAACACGATCACGTACGCGGCGATGATCAATGTGGATGAGATGATGCGTAAGCGAAAGGGGGTCACGTTCCTGAAGATCGACGCGGTGAGGCTTGACAGGGATTGGGTGTAGATGAGTCCCACACACATGACCAATGTGTTGACGACGAGGTTGGTAACCGCGAGCGCGGAACAGATACCCAGAACTTGTCGGAAAATGGGATTGTTTCCCCAAACCCCTTCCTTGGTCACTTTTTTCGGGGAGACTGCCATTCTATCCTCCGGATCTCGTCCTTCTCGGCAAGTATTCTTCGGATGTCGTTGTTGAGAAACTCCTCCACCAGGGACGAGGTCATGGTCGCGCCGGTTATGGCATCCACATGATGCTTCTTTTGCGGGTCCTTTTTCGAGACGACGACGTATTTTCCCTTCTCACGCTTTGAAGGGAGCTCGATGCCTTGAAACTGGTCGCGAAACCACTTCTCGGTGATCCTCGCTCCCAGTCCCGGAGTTTCCACATTCCTGGTGAACACGATACCCTTGATTTCCGTCAGATCGTTGTTCAGTGCCAGCAGCGCCTCGATCCTCCCCCAGAATCCCTTTCCTCCTATGGGAAACGCATACCCGATCGGCTTGCCCTCGTCGTCGTAGCCCCGATATACCTGTTCTCCGTCCAGCGCAGCCTCGGCCACATGATCGTTCTGTATCTTGCGCAGTTGAGCCGCGTCGCCCCCCTTGGGGAAGGGTATCCCGAGAGCGGTCAGCAAGTATTCCGTGTGTCTGGTCTCCTCGTTGAGGCGGATCCGCGGGGACAGCATCAGGTTGGCTCCTGCCGTGATACCTGCAAAGAAGAACGCGAGCATGAAAATGAACAGCACTTCCCTGAAGAACTTCATGATTTACCTAAGCCTGTGCTTGAGCCTTCTTTTTCTGCTCACTCATGATGGCGACCTCGTCAAACAGAGGCCCAAAGGTATTACCCAATAGTATTGCGAACGACGTTGCCTCGGGGAAACTGGAGAACGATCGAATCACTATCCACAAGCACCCGATGAGGAATCCGTACGCCCATTTGGCCGGGATTTTTGCACACCCCGAAACCGGCTCCGTCACCATGAAGAACGCGGCGAAGAGCAGACTTCCCGCCAGGAGATTTCTCACCGGATCCATTACGCCCGGCACTCCCCACAGGTACAGGACGGTGTTCAGCCCCACGGCTCCAGCGAGACACGAAACCGGATATCGCCAGTCCGCGGCCCTCTTATAGATGATGTAGGCGCCTCCGAGGAGAATCGCCGGCACGCAGGTTTCGCCAATGGAACCGGCCGTGTTGCCCAGGAACAGATTCTGGATATCGGTCAAGGCACCGGTCTGCTGAAACGTGGTCAGAGGCGTTGCCGAGGTCAAGGCATCCACGTCTGCGTAGGACGCGAGTCTCCCCAAGGGCCACGTGCCCGGTTCCATCCACTCGGACGTGATCTGGATGGGAAAACAGACGTAGAGGAAACATCGCCCCACGATGGCGGGATTGAACACGTTCTTACCAAACCCGCCGAAGACCTGTTTGCCGAAGACGACCCCGAAGACGGTTCCCACCGCGGCTATCCAGAGAGGGGTATGTGGCGGCAGACTCAATCCCAGCAGCGCGCCGGACACCATGATGCTTTCCGTCGGGGTGCCGCCTCGATAGGTCTCGAAGATGACCTCCGTGATGTAGGCGACGAGGCAACAGAAGACGACCAGCGTCAGGGAGCGCCACCCGAAGAAGTACACTGCGGCCATGGTGCATGGAACAAGGCCGATCAACATGGCCCGCATAGGCTTCTGACTTTTTATGGACGTATTCAGCTTCTTAATCAAGAGGACTCCCCGCGCCGTCTTCACACCGAATAGAGGCTCCGGGTGCGCCGTGCCGCATACGGGAGACGAGGCTTCAGGCTACCCTTCCACGTACGAGCTTCATAGGGCCCCGGCGTCCCTGCAATTCAATGCGAACGAGCATAGCAATTCATCCGGCGTTGTGCAACAAGTCCGGCGGGGGACGATACGAAATTGGCGGCACATGGAAGAGGCGGGGAGTGCGCGGCCCCCCCCTCCTGTTTGGAGTCGATCAGGCGAAGATGTTGTCCGGTTTGTAGGGATGTGTCCCCTCGATCACTTCGATTCCCGATTTGGCCTTGATCTTTTTGATGACGGTCTCCCCATGCGGGCAGTGATCGGTGATGCAAGGCCCCACATGGATCTTGGTGGGCTTTTCGCCCATAGGAGCATTCCAAAGATTAACCTGAGCAAGCCGCGTCACGATTGTGGCTCCAGGGCAATCCCCACAATTGAGCAGTCCCAGAATCTCCGCGTCCTGATCCTTGTAGCGCGAAAACTCTCCGTCCCGCCGGTTGAACGCCACCATGCATCGGGAACACCCGATGCACACGTCATCCATTGCCACTTTACATCCCACGATCAAGATTTTTTCCACGAGTGCCTCCTCTGTTCTCCGGCCGCCTGCGCCGGGGGTGCCGGTGCAACGTCGCTTCAGCCGTAAGGGCTCGCATCCCGCGCACACGCAGGACAATTCCAACCGGTCGTCACGTCCAACCAAAGACTTGACCGAATGCCGATCAATTAGATTCCCGGGGAACCGGCCATGGCCGAAAACTTGTCCAATAACCGTTCCATCGCGTCCCTGTCGGAGAGGGAACGAATATGGCCCAGGATTCCGAGCCCTTCCGTGCGGTCGTGGACATGCTCTTCATCGGCATCGGCAATCAAGATGGTTCCGGTAGCCCATGAAATTCTTACGAGATGGTTGAGGAACACGGTACCGGGCATCGATCTCAAGGGATCCTGCACCACGGCCAGGTCGGGCGGAAGTTCGCGGCACATGCTCAGCGCTTCCTCCGGGTTGGTCACAACGGTCACCTCAATTCCCCGGTCCGTGAGGCTCTGACTGATCACGCCGACCTTGTCCGGTTCATTGACGACAACCAGGGCTTTCAACGTCTTGCTTGCTTTGTCGATCACGCGTAACCCTCACCGGTCGTCGACGACGCCGAGTGCGCCGAGACGCGGATAATTGTTCCGGTCGGGAACCGCTCCGTCAAGCAGCGCCCGCCGACTGTTTCCCGTACCTTGTCGCCACGTTCCATTTCGTGACAAAAGGCTTGAATTGACGTGTTCCACCGCCCTCACTCACCACTTGCAGTATCCCCTCCGGGTCATCTACGGTCATACCGGAAAGGTACGTGACCGGCGTACCTTCAAAGGCGGCCGGGAGCAGCGGCGTGGTGGATCCGAGCAACACCACTTCCCGACATTTCCCTGCCGCGTCCAGCAGGTCGTCGAGTGTATCGTTGACGATCGTGGTCGATGAAATCAACGCCGCATGAGCCTTAGGAAGTCTTTCAGCCGCCTCCCCGGAGCCCAGGAGGTTCGATGCCCTGCCGACATCTTCCTCGAAAATGTCGAGTCGTGCGACGCGAGATCGCAGCGGAGCAACGAGAGGACCAAAATACCCGATCATGGCGACGGTGTCGGAAGGCTCGAGTTGAACCGCGTCGAGTACGTCTCCGGGAAGGGCATGAGTCGGTCGTGAATTGACCAGCGCGTTTGCGGTCGCCAAACCAAGGGCGATCTCCAACGTTGCATCGGATTCGAGAAACTCGACCAGCTCACTTGCCGTCTTGCCCGCGAGGGGTCGGGCCCCCCGGAAAACCTCGCAACCGCCGTGACCGCCTCTGTTGAGCGTGTACGCTACTCCCGTACGCCGGTCTTCCAACATCACCGCGATGTACCCGAGGCCGATCCGGACATCCCTCACCCGTACCCCATAGTCGGTCCGTCCGATCAAGTCTCGTATTCGATGGCGAATGCCCATTGATATGCCCATGTACGATGTGCGGTCGTTATGACGCGGCGGCCTTCCCTATCTCCAACTTCTCCAATGCGCCGCGAAGAGTGTTCACCGCGAGATCCGCGCAATGAGTGTGTTCTATCGGCAGTCCGCCGAGAAATGCAATGAGATCTTGGCTGGTCAGTGCCATGGCCTCCTCCACCAAGCGTCCCTCGGCCATGCACGTGAGCGCGCTCGAACATGCGATGGTGGGACCGCATCCGTTGGTGACAAACCCGATGCGCCCGATTCTGCCGTTCTCAAGACCCACGAACATCCCCACCGTATCTCCGCAGATCCCGCTCATATACGTGTAGGCATCGGCATTCTCAAGCGCGCCCAGGTTGCGCGGGTTGGTGAACAGTTCAATAACTCTCTCGGAATAGACCTTCTTGGCTTCGAGCAGAGTCAATCCTTCAATGTCATCGAAGACGTCGTTTCCCTGTTTCATCGTGGACAAACCCTTACGTCGCTCCGCAGCAGCTTCCCGGGACACACCCTTGACGGGACGGATCGGAACCGCAACAGGTGCTTCCTGCAGACTGTTGCGGTCCATTGTTGACGGAAATTGCGGACGCGGACATCAACACTTCCAGTTTGGTTCCTCCGCAAGTACGGCAAACCAACTCGTCGGAATTTCGTCCGATTCCTATGAGGAGCTCACTGACTTCTCCGCACTGTGTACATCGATACTCATGTATGGGCATCTGCCTCTCCCTCTTCCATCTGTCCGGCGGTTACCGGTTCAAGACGGTTTCCAGATGCTCGGCTCTCTGGAAATTCTCGACCTTGATCCGGACCGACGTGACCCAATCAAGGGCCTCAACCGTTTTCTTCATCGAGTTTGCAAGCGTGTACGCCATGGGACACACGGGTGAGGAAGGACGAAATACGAGCGACACTTCCCCCGTGTCCTCCACTTCAAGGTTGTCGACGATTGCCATTCGCATAATGCTGAGGCCCGTCTCCGGGTCCATGACCCGGGCCAACGCGTCTTCGACCTGTTCGAGCTTCGCACGGTTTTTCATGAATACACCACCGCCCGTCGAGGGCGCCGAGAGAACCAACCATTTAAAGCCGTTTCGATTCGCTCCCGAGCCGACCCCGGGAACCGGAACATACACATAAACGCCTTCGGTACTTCCTTACGAAGCATCGAAGGGAGAAGGTCAACAGCGCCAATGATGCCTTTGCCGTCATGATGGTTCATGAGGGCACGGTCTCGGCAAGCTTCTCCCAGATCCCGACGATAGCCTTGGACGCGTCGCCGTCGTCGAACTCCACTACGCTGCGGCCGTTGACCATGGCTGCGGTAACGGCCGCATCATACGGAATTGAGCCGAGCACGACGGTCTGTTTTTCCGAGCATATTCGATGGATTCGTTCACCCATTTCCGGTGCGATGTCGTACTTGTTGATCACCACCGATGTGGGGATGTTGAATCCCTGAACGAGTTCCAGAGCGCGCAGCATGTCATGTATCCCCGACCGAGTAGGCTCGGTAACGATCACGACACGGTCTGCTCCGGTAACCGAAGAAATGACCGGACAGCCCACACCCGGCGCGCCATCCACAAGGATTAGCTTTTTGCCTGACTTTCCGGTCAAAACCTTTGCCTGGTTGCGTACCAGCGCAACGAGCTTACCCGAGTTTTCCTCGCCCGGGCGAAGTTCTGCGTGAACCATCGGCCCGAGACGAGATTCGGAGATAAACCATCGACCGTTCAGACTCTCTTCCAGAGTCACGGCATCCACGGGGCAGACGTGAAAGCATACCGAACACCCTTCACACGACAGAGGATCGACCACATAGTCGTCGGAAATCGCGGCGTACCGACAAGCCTCCGTGCACAATCCGCATTGCGTGCATCGGCCGGGGTCTATGACCGCCTTGACTCCCCCGTAAAAATCCTCTTCATGCAGCACCTTGGGAGCTGCGAGGAGATGCAGGTCCGCGGCGTCCACGTCGCAATCCGCGAGGACATTGTCCCGGGCAAGGTACGCGAACGACGCGGTGAGCGTGGTTTTTCCCGTGCCGCCTTTTCCACTGATGATGACTATCTCTTTCACGATGCCGCCTCGACGTAGCTCTCACCGGGTTGACGAACAAGTTCCGCGATGTGAGCCGACAAATCGACGAACCGTTCGCGATACTGCGGTGCCGCATCGATGAGAAGCTCCCCTCGGGCGTAACCTTCCGCAATGGTCCGATCGTGCGGTATTTTCATCAGGAGCGGCAAACTCCGCTCTTTGCAATACCGTTCAACATCACCGGTCCCGATGTCGGACCGATTGAGAATTACCCCCATGGCCGCGCCGAGGACGGAAACGGCTTCAACGGCGATACGCAGATCGTGAAGGCCGAAAGGGGTCGGTTCCGTCACCATGAGTATGAAATCCGCTCCCTTAACCGTCGTAATGACCGGACACGAAGCCCCCGGCGGCGCGTCGAGTATGTTGATCTTTTCCGGATCGATCTTCTCCTTGACCGCTTTGATCAGGGGTGGAGACATGGCTTCTCCGACTCTGAGACGTCCCTGTACGAATTCCACCGCTCCGGAATACCCCGTTTCCACGACCCCCAGCAGTCGCGATCCTTCGGCGATGGCCTTCTCCGGGCACAACAGCGAGCATCCTCCGCAGCCGTGGCACATCTCCGGGAAGGTGAGGACCTCGTCGCCGATGAGAACAATTGCGCTGAAGCGGCAAACCTCACCACACTTCCCGCATAGAGAGCATTTTTCCATGTCAACCACCGGGACGGGAAGGTTGACCGCAACACTGGTATCCAGTTCAGGGTTCATGAATATATGGCAGTTGGGTTCTTCCACATCGCAGTCCAGAAGCCTGCCGTTCGGTCCAAGTACCGATGCCAGGCTCGTCGCGACGGTGGTCTTTCCTGTTCCGCCTTTACCGCTGGCAATGGCGATGACCATTCATTGTCCTTTCCTATCGCGGCCGGAAGTTTCGTTGCTATTATCCGCTTTACCAGTGACCCTCGACGTTCGGGCCGCCGGCGAATTTGACATCCGTTCGCTTGAAGCGCTCGAGAGCTTCTCTCACAGTTCCGCTAAGTTCCACAGCCACCTTGATTCCGGCTGCGTTCAAAGCCTTGAACGCGTTTGGGCCGCAATGTCCCGTAAGTAGGACATCCACTTTCTTGTCGGCCAGGATCTTTCCGGCCTGAATTCCCGCACCCTTCATCGCATTCATGTTGGTACTGTTCTCGATGACTTCCTCAATCGTTCCATTCGGGTCAAGGATCAGGAAGTACATGGCTCTTCCGAATCGGGGATCCAGATCCGCGTCAAGATCCCTCCCCATGGCTGAGACCGCAATTCTCATAATCTTCTCCTCGGCTCACATCCCGCCGCCGCCACCGCCGCACACCTGGTGGTCGCCTATCAGCGCGAGTCGTCCCTCAAGCAGCTCTTCCACAACGGACCCGACCGTCTCGCCGTATGGGCCGAAATAGACGTCTATTCCTACCTGCCGAAAGCCCATGAGCGGCCGCATTCCTATTCCGCCGACGATCAGGGCATTCGCTCCGCTCTGGTGCAGGAGGTTCACCGGTGCCGCGCACCCCCCCTGAGAATGAGGCGGGTTGTGGACCACGGAAACGTCCTGAATCGTCCCATTTTCCACTCTGACAAGGGTAAACAGGTCGCAGTGACCGAAATGCCCCGACCTCAAGGCTTCGAGACCGCCCGGTGACATGGAAGGTATTGCAACGGTTTTCGTCTGCATATATGGATCTCCTCTCAAATATTGTTGTTCTTGGGAAGATGCCTCGGGGCACTTCCTCAAATTCCGAGTGCCGACTTCGGAACGCTGCTCGCCGGCTCGAACTCGCCAACTTTCGTGCAACGGCCGGAAAGGTCGTCTCGTGTGCTATTTCCCGGATTCTCCCGTCACGGCAAGGCATATTCCGTCGGCCACGCTCCGAATCGCATCCGCGGTGGCCGAGCCATTCGTCCGGCTCGCCAAAGACTGGCCGGCGTCACCGCACAGGACGATTTCCGGATCCAGTGGAATCGCTCCGAGGAACGGCACCATCAGATCGCGTGACGCCCGTTCGCCCCCGCCGCGCTTGAAAAGATCTATGGTCTCCCCACACTTGGGGCACACAAAGCCGCTCATATTTTCCACGATGCCGACAACGTTCAAGTCGATGCTGCGTGCGAACACGACGGACTTGCGCGAATCCAGAAGCGCGACGTCCTGGGGGGTCGTCACGATGACCGCCCACAGCGGATTGCCGAGGATCTGAGCGATACTCAGAGGCTCGTCCCCTGTTCCCGGCGGGAGGTCCACAACGAGAAAATCCAGATCTCCCCAGTCCACGTCGGAAAGGAACTGTTGAAACAGGCCGTGCTTCATGGGGCCGCGCCAGGCAACCGGAGTGTCCGGGTCGTCGAGCAGAAAGGCCATGGAAATGACCTTCACGTTGTCGCGGGAGGCTGCCGGAATTAACCCGAGCGCCGACATTGTCGGCCGCACTCCGTCCATTCCTAGAAGTTTCGGGACATTGGGTCCGTGAACGTCGCCGTCGAGAATTCCCACCGAATGGCCCTTTTGAGCAAGAGCAACCGCGAGATTGACCGCCACCGTGGACTTTCCCACGCCGCCTTTACCGCTCATGACGACGATTCGATGCTTGATTCTCGAGAGCTTTTCCTTAAGCAGCCGTTCCGTATGAAGTTGCTGCGTATTCGCATCGCAACCTGCCGCACTTTCACATGCTCCGCACGAACTCTCGCTCGCGCATTTCTCTTGTTTGGACATGTTGTCACATACCATTCCGCTCTTTGACCGTTATGTGGTCGGGTTAAAGACAAAAGCCCCGCGGTCGTGCTTCCGGAGAATTTCCGAGAGTACGCACTCAATGAACAAATCCCGGCGCCGGCATGTCACCAGAAGCCACGGTTCATTAGCCTAGCCGGGCGGCAAATTGCGCCGTCTCTTACGCGATCTCCCACGACATCCGTCTTTCCCTTGCGGAAGTTGCTCACGGCGGCACCAGCCGGAGAACTTCTCAAGGAACTGTGCCCTGCTTCCACGGAATCCCGCACGTCCGGGCATGGCATACTGGGGTTCCGTGACTCGTCCCAACCGGAAGGCTTCCAGGATTTCCGGCACCTCTCCGGCCAGCCAGGGCATCGTCTGAATTCCCTGAACGCCCAGCTGGCCCTCCATCCAGCCGCTGATTCCTCCGCAGAGCAGCATGTCGACGCCGAGCTCTTTGAGCCTCGCAGGCCGCGCATGTCGGCCGGTGTCCGACCAGTCTTCGTGCCCGAGAGGTACCGCGCCCTCCGCGTTCTGTGAGAAGATCAGCACCCGTCGGCACGTATCGAAAACCGGTGCGACGCGGCCTTGGTGTTCCGGAATAGCGACTTTCATTTTCTTCAATCCCTCGCCGTAAGTATGCATTTCTCGTGCCATGATTCCGCAGAACCTGAGAAATGCCTGGCGAGGCGAGGGCCCTCACGCTCCCCGACTCGATCGGTCCTCAGCCGAACCTCGAACCAATCCCCCGGCACACCAATGCCTGCGGGTTGCACCGGTGCGGCCCTCGTCGGTCCGTTGCCGTCCTTGCCGCGGCCCTTACCTGAGCAGGTTCGGCCGGACCAAGGCTGCGGACGCGTCGCATTGAAGGGCCTCGAGCGGCTGATCGGTCGGGGGTGAGAAACTGTCGAAGAATGCACCGCGGCACCACGCGTTAAGTTGCACTTTGCAGCATGCTGCAGGCGATCCTATTTTATCGTGTGATTTTCGTTTGAACATGGTACTCTCTGTCGTCGTCCGATTCCGGCACGCATATCATCATCGGAGAGATTCATGCCCAAGAAGCGCGGCAGATTCATGCTGGTTACCGGCGGCGCTGGATTCATCGGCAGCCATATCGTGGAAGCGCTCGTATTGAGGGGAGATCGAGTCCGCGTACTCGACAACTTCAGCACCGGAAAAATGGGAAACCTCGAGGCCCTGGGAAACGGCTCCCTGGTTCCGGGAACTGATTTCGAAGTAATGTACGGAGATATTCGAAACTATCGAGACGTTGAGAAGGCCGTGTCCGGAGTCGAGGGGATATTTCACGAGGCTGCTCTGGGAAGCGTACCGCGGTCCATCGAGGATCCGCTCACAACCCAATTCGTCAACGCCGACGGAACGCTCAACGTATTCACGGCAGCGCGGAACGCGGGAATACGCCGGGTGGTCTACGCGTCGTCTTCATCCGTGTACGGTGATTCCGAGGCTCTTCCTAAACGCGAGGGAGGCGAGGGCAAGCCGCTGTCCCCGTACGCACTCACCAAGAAGGTCAACGAGGAGTTCGCCGGCCTGTTCTGGGATCTTTACGGTCTTGAGACCATAGGCTTGCGCTATTTCAACGTGTACGGACCCCGTCAGGATCCGGAGGGCGAATACGCCGCGGTGATCCCGAGGTTCTTCTCGGCTCTGTTGTCCGGTAAACGACCGATCATATACGGAACGGGGAAACAGAGTCGTGACTTCACCTATGTGAGAGACGTCGCAGAGGCGAATATCCTGGCTATGGATGCCGCTCCGGACGCGTGCGGCGCCGCGTTCAACATCGGCAGGGGAGACCGCACGACCGTCCTCGATTTGCTCGACGTCATCCAAGACCTGTTGGACATAAGGACTGAGCCTCTTTTCGAATCCGCGCGGCCGGGCGACGTGAAGCACTCGTCGGCCGACACGTCAAGTGCACGCAAAATGCTCAAATTTTCCGCGACAAGCGATCTGAAAACCGGTCTCGGCGAGAGCCTGGAGTGGTACCGGGCCAACCTCAAGACACCGTGATTGAGATCTCCGAGACAGGACTCACGCGGGGAAACGACGCGGGAAGCATAAATGAAAACCCGGAGCCGGGTCAGGAAGGGTGCGCCGGGTTTTCGACCATGCACAGCACGGAGCTGGTTGGTTCAATTAAGATTACAATTACCTATCCTTAATGTCAAGAATTTTTGTGATGATATCGCCTTATCTCAACTTTTCCTTTGCTGAAATTTCTTGAGCCGGAACGCGGAAACCAAAAAACTCAAGCACCCGCAACAGGATTGCTTGAGTCGTTTCATGCGCCCAAAAACAAAAAAGAGTCCGACCCTAACCCCTATACCCTCAGCCGGACTCCACAGTCGAGACAATCGCTCGACAACAACAATCATTGAATTTGATGGGCACAAAATACACGTGAGCATCCCGTCTTGTCAAACTCTAAACTACTTTAGAAGTTCTTATCCCAATGATCCCGAGGAGTAGAACTCCAAATCCTCATGGGATTTCTCGGGTCGGATCGACCTTTCCGCTCGGGCTGACCCTTGGAAAAGCGTCACAAATGTGGTACGAGACTGTGCTGCATCCTCTGGGAAGTCCAGTCGTCATATGTGATGTCCGGCGGTCCCCTCATACGGAGTTCCGACACGGACACGGACGCTTCCCCGGAGCCGCGGAGGCTGAATGTGCAGGGACTGAGACTACTGGTTCTCACCACGTCTTTTCCGTCCGACGAGACGGACTGGTCCGGAATCTTCATCGCCAAGCTTCT